>CAZSOG010000778.1:0-3497 GCA_964607555.1 uncultured Pirellulaceae bacterium
GCCATATGCAACGTAGCCTGGGCCACAGGGAGCGCAAGCGACCGACGGCCCAGGTCCGCGATCGGAAAACGATTCTTTTGGCTGAAAGCCAAATTCAGCCTCGACAAGCCCAGAAAAACGATGCCGACACAACCGCCCGAATGAGGATGTCAACCCCAGGTTGTCAACAACCAAGGGCCGCACTGCATTTGGCTAAACAGTTACCCGTTTTTTTGTTCGCGGGCCTTTGTTGTCTTTTCTCCATTTTCAATAGCCATGCAAGGGATTCATCATGCGTCGTCACCTATTTCTGATTGGAGTTTGCGTGCTCTCTATTTCGGTCGGTCTCGTGGCAAATGCCGCGGACAGGATCGACTATCCCGTGCCACCGGAGGCGGTGCGCCATGACGGCGTGCCGCGGGGCCGCTTGATACAGGGTGAGTTCAAGAATAGTCGTATTTTTCCTGGCACGGTGCGCGACTATTGGGTATACGTACCGGCGCAACTTGACACCAAGAAGCCGGCGCCCCTGATGGTATTCCAGGACGGCAAGAGCTACTGCAACGACAAATGGGGGGCGCGCGCGCCCATTGTTTTCGACAACCTGATCGACCAGGGCGCGATGCCGCCGACCGTCGGCCTGTTTATCAACCCGGGCGTCGTGCCGGCCGCCAATACGCATGCGTTGCCGCGCTTCAATCGGTCGCTCGAATATGACGATGTGAGCGACCGCTACGTGCGATTCCTGATCGAGGAGATGATCCCGTTCGTCGAAATGACACATGGGCTGCGGATCAGCGACGACCCCAATGAGCGTGGCATCTGTGGTGCCAGCTCGGGCGGGATTTGCGCGTTCGTCGCCGCGTGGAATCGACCCGATGTGTTTCGGCGCGTGTACTCGATGGTCGGCACGTTCGTTGGGCTGCGCGGTGGTGATGAGCTGGCGACGCTGGTCCGCAAGACGGAACCGAAACCGCTGCGTATCTTCTTGCAGGATGGCGACCATGATCTGAATATCTACGCCGGTGATTGGTGGATGGCCAACCAGACAATGAATCGGGCACTCGAGTGGGCCGGGTACGAAGTGGAACATGCGTGGGGCCACGACGGCCATAATCACCGTCACGGCGCCGCGATTTTCCCGCAGGCCATGCGGTGGCTGTGGAAAGACTATCCGGATCCGGTCCGGACGCACTGGGATCGATCGTCAAGCCGCGCAAAGGAACTGCTGGTGGACGGCGCGGGCTGGGAACTGATCGGCAAGGATTATCAATGGGCCGAAGGCCTTGCGCTAACACCGGACGGCGTCTTGTATTTCAGTGATGTGCCGGCCGCGAAGATCTACCGTGTACGACCGAGTGGCAAGCCCGAGTTGTTCGTGAGCGAAACGGGGCAGGCGAACGGGCTGGCGATTGGTCCCGATGGCCGCCTTTACGGCGCCTGCGGCGGCGCGCGGAGCATCCAGGCATGGGACCTGAAAACCGGCAAGTCGGAGGTGATTGCGGAGGGTTTCTTCGCCAATGATCTTGTTGTGCTCAACACCGGTTCGATCTACTTCACCGACCCGCAAGGCAAGAAGGTCTGGTATGTCGATCCGAAAACGCACCGGGCACGCCCGGCCGATACATTCGACGGATGCAATGGGATCACGGCCAGCCCGGACCAGACGCTGTTGTACGTGGCGCATTTTCCCAATCGGTTCATTTACAGCTACCAGATCGCGCCGGACGGGAAATTGAAATTCAAGCAACCGTATTTTCATCTCCATCTTCCGGCGCTGGGTACCCAGAGCCATGCCGATGGGATGTGCACGAGCGCGGAAGGCTGGTTGCTGAGTGCGACCGAGTCCGGAATCCAGATCTGTGATCAACCGGGACGCGTAAACTTGATCGTGCCGAAGCCGGGGCACGGCCGGCGTGTCTGTTATGTGCGGTTGCACAAGAACACGATGTACGCGTCCACGGCCGACGCCGTCTGGAAGCGTGCGGTCAAGATGACCGCCGCCAAAGCCTACCAGCCGCCGGTCACGCCGACCAAGCCAGGTTTGTAATCGGTGGCTCGGAAAAAGTTGGCCTGGCGGCAGCCTTTCTTTCGCTTTGACATGCACGGCCTTGGCGGTACAATAACGGGCAGTTCTTTGTCATGTGAACTCGTTGACATGTGAACGTAGCAGGCGGGCGTGCGAGGAATTGGACCGAGACCGCCCCGTCCAACACGCGGGCATCTAGCCGCGGCAAAACCAGGGCGAAAACAGCCACGGCGAACAAGACACATGCGGCTGCTACTATCGGTATCGCATCTACGCCGCGCATCTGGGCAGGTTCGTGAGTAGGGATCCCATCGGGTATAAGGGTCACGAGCTGAGTGTCTACTTATACGTTGCTGGATCGCCTACACAAGCAACGGATCCCTCTGGAAAACTGCAGTGGAGGACTGTCCCGCAAACTAATTACCACTTCACTACCACTGTGGTTACAGTCCGGGAACCGCTAGATACTTACATAATGACGGCAACGGATTTAGCAGACACTCGGCCACGCGTCGACTTGTCGTTCACTTGCGTTTGCGGTTCAAACGTCGGTGGCATTGCTCTACCATTCACACGTGGTTGGGTCCTGTCGCGACGTGGCCTTTCAATCAAATTCTTCACTGATACGTACATTAGACCGAACCTACCACAACAAAAACTTCAATGGGTAAAACTGTGCGAAAAGGATCACCATAACGATTACATTGCATGGGCGGATGGTGAAGGCAGACGTACTGCTGTAAGAGTAGAGCAAGACTTGTTGGCGATGGAGGGACGGTGGACGAAGGAAGGATGTGGTGATCACGTTTCTTTGACAGTGATGGTTGAATTGGCGAGAACTCTGATGCCCGCAATGACTGCGACGATCGCGAGATGGGATACATCAGGCTTACATAATTGGGATAACCCAAACCGAGCCCATTGGCCGTTGCCGAATTAGCTGATTATTATTCGTACTTGCGAAATTCGCTGTTTTGTGGGCCATTCTTAGACGTTTTGCGGTGGTGGATTGATTCTTCGGAGTCCAGAATGTTGAAAAGGCTAATCGGAGTTTTGAGCAGTATTCTCGTGCTGTTGGGCGTTGGCGCGATAATGACAGGTACTCAATTTGTGCCTCGTTTGCGTGCGCACCCCTTGGTGTTTTCCATTCAACATTCTGCAGGTAGGGATCTAGTACGGATTGTTGAGCGACAGGGCTATGTTTCGGAAGACTGCCGCGACTTGACCGCGGACGAGCTATTGGCAATTTCGGTAGCCAAGGTCAAATCGGGGGTGCGAGGCGATTGCGTTTCTCGATACCGAATACAAGGAGAGGGTGGTGTTTATGGGGTCGAAGTGTTTTGGGTATATCGGACAAGAGAGGGTTGGTTGACACCATCGACAGAAACTTATTTTAGCTGTAAGGTTCCAAGAAAACCTGCGGAGAATAACTCTGACGGTGAAGTGAAGGCCCCAGACACCGAGCGCGGACGGCGCGCGCCGCGCCGGT
>CAZSOG010000779.1:0-3489 GCA_964607555.1 uncultured Pirellulaceae bacterium
GGCGGTCCATCTCGGTCGGTTCGATGGCCAAAGGAGACATGGGGTTAGGTCTCGACATATAACTTATGTAGCCATGCACGGCCTTTGGCCATGAAGGGAAAAAGTGCCACGCCACTTCTTGTGGCAATCTGGGCAAACCAGAAAAACGCCTCGGCATCGGCGGCCGGGTGGCTGCACGGGCATTTGTTCGACTAAAGAACGCCCTCTTATATTCTTGCCAAATCTTCTTCGCGGATCCGTGGTCGTGCGGCGTCCGAAGATGGGGCAAGAATATGAAAGCCGCAGATACTCTTGCAGAACCGTAGTTTCCAGCGGTCGCCTGGGATTGTCAAGTTCGGTTGCACGCGAACAGCTACGAAACAAGGGACCATGATTCGTTGCGCGCGGAAGCCGAACATGCGGTTGGCCGTTGCAATCGGTACGACAATCGCGGAAGATGGAATTGTGATTCTCGACAAACAACAGCTTGAGGAGAGCGTGATGAGCGTGCACCGTGTGGTTTCGATCGTGGCTTTGATCGTGATGGTCCGCGGCATGCCAGCGGTGGCGTCGCCCGTTCGGGCCGATGCGCCGTTGCCGAAAGGCGTGAAAGCCGTCTGGGATATGGACAAAGCGTTTTCGGAGTCCACGCGGACGCGCCAGCGGATTTCGATCAATGGTCTATGGCGCTGGCAGCCGGCCGGCGCGACCAGCGACCAGGTTCCCGGCGATGGCTGGGGCTACTTCAAGGTGCCGGGGTGCTGGCCCGGGATCACCGATTACATGCAGAAGGACTGCCAGGTGGTCTACCCGAACGCCCGTTGGCGGAACGCGAGCCTGGCGCGTATCAATGCCGCCTGGTACCAACGCGAGATCGCGATACCGGCTGCCTGGTCCGGCCACCGCATCACGGTCCAGGCCGAATACGTAAATTCGCTTGCCACGATCTATGTTGGCAGCACACGGGTCGGCGACATTCGGTTTCCGGCCGGCGAAGTGGATCTGTCGTCCGCCTGTCAACCGGGGCACACATGCACGCTGAGCATTTTGGTTGTTGCCCTGCCGCTGCGCGGCGTCATGCTGTCTTACAATGACACGAATTCAGCGCGCCAAGTGAAGGGGTCGGTCGCGCGGCGGGGTCTGTGCGGTGATCTGTATCTGGTCGCCGCTCCCAAGACCGCGCGGCTTGGTGACGTGCGTGTGGCCACCTCGGTACGCCGATGGGAGCTCACATTGGACAGCGCGCTATTGGGTCTCGCCGCCGACACGCGCTATGCGTTGCGCGCGCGGATCAGCGCGAACGGCCGGGCCGTACGCGACTTCACCAGCAATCCGTTTCAGGCAAGCGACGTCAAAAATGGGCGAGTGGCGTTTTCGGAAAAATGGCATCCGAAGAAGCTCTGGGACACGCACACGCCGAATAACCAGTATACCGTCACGGTGTCGCTGCTTGATGCGGACGGCCGGCTGCTGGACACGAGCCTCCCGGAACGGTTCGGGTTTCGCGAGTTTTGGATCAACGGTCGCGACTTCTATCTGAACGGTACGCGGATCCATTTATCCGCCGTACCACTGGACAATGCCCAGGTCGGCGCCGCTTGGGCAACATACAAACGTGCCCGAGAGAGTCTCAAGCGATTGCGGAGTTTTGGCATCAACGCGGTCTATACGCACAACTATAGCTGCACGCCGGGAGCGCATCTGAGTTTCGCCGAGATCCTCCGCGCGGCGGACGACGAGGGCATGCTGGTCAGCTTTTCCCAACCCCACTTCGGCCAGTATGACTGGGCGGCACCGGATGCGGATCGTACTAATGGTTACGCGCGCCATGCCCAGTTCTATGTGCGCGTGGCGCAAAACCACCCGTCGGTCGTAATGTACTCGATGAGCCACAATTCGACCGGGTACAGCGAGGATATGAACCCCGATCTAATTGATGGCATCCACGATGCGCGGAGCGAGTGGTCCCTGAAAAACGTGCGGCGCGCAGTGCGTGCCGAGGCCATCGTCAGAAAGTTGGACCCGAGCCGCATCATTTACCATCATTCGTCCGGCAATCTGAGTTCGATGCACACGGCCAATTTCTACCCGAACTGGGTTCCGATCCAAGAGCTGTCCGACTGGTTCGAGCACTGGGCGACGGTGGGGGTCAAGCCGTTCTTCTCCTGCGAGTATGGCGCGCCATTCATGTGGGACTGGGGAATGTACCGTGGCTGGTACAAGGGCGTTCGCACATTCGGCAGTGCCGCGGTGCCATGGGAGTTCTGTCTGGCGGAATGGAATGCACAGTTTCTGGGCGATCGCGCGTTCCAGATCAGCGACGCGGAGAAGGCGAATTTGCGTTGGGAGGCGAAGCAGTTTCAAGTCGGTAATCTCTGGCACCGCTGGGACTACCCGCACCAGTTGGGATCGCGCGATTTTGACGAGCGTTACCCGGTGCTGGCCGCGTATCTGACCGACAACTGGCGCGCGTTTCGAACCTGGGGCGTGTCGGCCATCTCACCGTGGGAGCACGGTGTGTTCTGGAAACTGCGGCCCGGTGTTGACCGGAATCGGCATGTCGCCTTGAAGACCGATTGGGAGCACTTGCAGCGGCCGGGCTTCAGCCCCGATTATCTCGAAGAACGCTACGAACGCATGGACATGGCCTATGCGCCATCCGACTGGGTGGCCACACCGGCCGCCGAGGCAATGTACCGGAACAACCGCCCGCTGCTGGCGTATATCGCCGGCAAGCCGGCGCGCTTCACCAGCAAGGACCACAATTTTCTCCCGGGTGAGACCGTCGAAAAACAGATCGTCATCATAAACAACTCACGGCGGACCGTGACCGCACAATGTGCGTGGTCCCTGGCGTTGCCCAAGACCACACGGGGCACGCGTCAAGAGATCGTCGCGGCCGGTCAACAGAAACGCATTCCACTACGTTTCCGGCTTCCGATGAATTTGAGACCCGGCACTTACCTGCTTAGCGCGTCGGTTAGTTTCAGTAACGGGGAGACACAGGGAGACCGGTTCACGATGAACGTCTTGCCGACGCCGATTCCTGAGCGTCGTCGTGGTGCTGAAGGCACAAAGGCCGTGGCGAGGATCGCGTTGTTCGATCCGCGCGGCGCGACGCAGTCGCTGTTGAAGACAATCGGAATCCCTTTTCAATCCGTCGATGCGGGTGCCGATTTGTCGAAATTCGATCTGCTGATCATTGGTAAGGCGGCACTGACACCGGGCGGCGCGGCACCCGATGTTTCTCGAGTTCGTGCGGGGCTGCGTGTTATCGTTTTCGAACAGACGGCGGCGGCGTTGGAGAAACGTCTCGGATTCCGTGTTCAGGAGTACGGTCTGCGCAACGTCTTTCGGCGCGTGCCGGACCACCCCTGTCTGGCTGGACTTGGCGACCAACACCTGCGCGATTGGCGCGGCGCGGCGACCATCCTGCCGCCACAACTGAAGTACGAACCGAGTGACAAATTCAGTGGCGTGCCGGCCGTGCGCTGGTGCGGCCTGGAAGTT
>CAZSOG010000780.1:0-3472 GCA_964607555.1 uncultured Pirellulaceae bacterium
GGGGCCGTCACCGAGCGGGAGTGGCGCGAGTGCCATGGATCCGTACCACAGGCGATCGTCCGGCAACGGCGGTTCCCGTCCGGTTAGCTCAACGACGCGCCGGCGCGCGTAACGGGCCAGGGCATGGGTGCGTTGGCGGAACATGTCGAGCCCCACGTCGCACATGAAATCGATGGCCGCGGGTATGGTCAGATACGAAGACGGGTCTCGAGTGCCGCTCCAAACATACTCCTGCCACCACGTTTCCGGCACGGCGGGCGGCAATCGTCCCCAACTCAGCATGCACGGCAAGAACGACTCCTGGTAGGCGGGCAAGACCGTGAGGAATCCTGATCCAAACGGCGCGCACAGCCACTTGTGACAACTGGCCGTGTAAAAGTCACACCCGATCGCATCGATATCCAGTGGGATTTGCGCCGGCGCGTGTGGACCATCGACGCAGACCACGACACCATGCTGCCGTGCGCGGCGGCAAATGGCGGCCACGGGCAGAATCAGAGCCGTGGGCGACGTGATGTGGCTGACCACCAACAGGCGGGTATGTGTATCGACCGTCGCAAAAATCGCGTCGACCACTTGCTCGACGGATTCTACTGGATCGGGCAAGCGCGCCGTGCGCGGCGGCTCGGCACCGGCACGCCGGCAGGCATGCTCCCAAATCCGGCGCACGGCACCATACTCGTGATTGGTCAGAACGACGTGATCCGCGGGCTGCAATGGGAAGTTCGCCGCCACGATATTCATCCCCGCCGTGGCATTCTCGACGAATACCAGATTCTCGTCCGCCGTCCCCACGAACTCCGCCACCTTGCTTCGTGCCTCCAGCCAGGCTGGTTCGAGCTTGCGGAAGAAGAAGTCCATCGGTTGGCAATCGACGCGTTCCTGCCACGCGCGGCGCGCCGCTACCACGCGGCGCGGCGGTGGTCCGAACGAACCGTGATTCAAATAGATGGTGTCGTCACGCAGCTCCCACTGCCGTTGCCATGACGCCCACGCCTCCTCGTTGTCCAGTGCTGGCACATCCATCGATACGCTCATCTGGGTTCAAAACCGTAAATGATACCGCCACTCATCATCGTTGTCATATAGACTTCCCCATGTTCATCTTCGCCAAACGTCATGATCGGCAGCCGTTTCGTTTGAATCGCCCGGTTCGCGACAACTTGTTGCCGGCACGAATCGTAGCGCAACGACCAAATATCGCCGACCACATAGTCACCATACAAATAGGTTCCGACAAGTGAGGGGAATCGTTTTCCTCGGTAGATGCAGCCACCGATGACCGATTTGCCAACTTTGTGATAGTATTCCCACACCGGTTCAATTAGATCGGCACGCGGCCCCGATCCGCCTTTGCCAAAGCGGTGCCGTCCTTCACGCAGTGCCCAACCGTAATTCCCGCCGCGCTGCACGATGTCGATTTCCTCCCATAGATCCTCGCCATTGTCGGCCGCCCAGAGCAACCCGGTCGCCCGATCAAAGGCCATTCGCCAGACATTACGGAATCCGTAGGCCCATATCTCCGGCCGCGCGTCAACCCGGCCCACGAACGGATTATCTTTGGGGATCGAGTAGGCGCGGCCGCCACACGGGCGGTCGACGTCGATGCGCAGAATCGAGCCCAGTAGTGTTTGCACGTTCTGGCCGTTGCGCCAAAAGTCGCGCGATCGTCCGCCGTCACCCAACGCGATATACAAATAGCCGTCGGGCCCGAAAATCACCGTCCCGCCATTGTGGTTAATGTATGGCTGCGCGATCCGCAAGATGACCCGTTCCGAACGGGGGTCCGCGCGGTTCGGATCATTCGGCATGACATGGAACTCAGATACGATGGTCGTCAATTGGTCGTTGATCTGGGTCGTGTAATCCACGAAAAACCGGCCGTTGTCCGCATATTTCGGGTGAAAGGCCAGGCCGAGAAACCCCTCTTCTTCCTCGGTCTCCTTGAAGAAAACACGCGCCCGAATATCGAGAAACAAATCGGTCTCGTCCACGTCAGGGTCATTGCGGAACACGTGGATCGTGCCGTATTGGGACCCGACAAACAGCCGCCCGCTTCCGTCTCCCGCATGGGTTACCACAACCGGTCGCCGCACTCGAATGTTGGGAAACGCGTTCGCCACCCGAATCGGAAGCGGACGTACGTCGATTTCGGCAGCGCCGAGTCGCAGGTTGCCAAGCGGACGAAGCCACATGGCCAGCACGATCAACCACAGGAATGCGGAACGAGGCCGGCGACCAGGTAGCCGACAAACGTTGATTCGTTGGAAGTTGATTTGCATAGACGTGCCGTCCGTGACAGGCTATCGCATGCCGGGATTCATGCCGCCTTGGAACCGATTGCGGTAGGAAGGAAGTGACATGACCAGCGCGCGCGCCGCCTGAAGCTCCTGCAATGAAAATTTGCGCCGCCCACCCGCCTGCGATCGTGGTAGCTCAACTTGCGCCAGCATGGGCCACGGCACCTGGTTGGCGACGTGCCACAAAGCGATTTGTGATATCCGTTGCGTGACTCGTTTGCGACCAAACAGGAGCAGCAATTCGCGGACCGTCGGATCCTGATTGAGCTCCTTCAACGGTCGCAACACGTACGGGATACGCCGAGTCGGGTCGGGCTTGCCGAACTCAAGACAAAAACAGGGCAGCGGCTGCGTGAGCACTCGACCAGGCTGCAATAACCAACGGGGCAGTTCCTTGACGGTCTTGCTATCCCTATCAACGTTCTTGGATGCATCCATCGACGCGCCTCCGCGCGCCAACTGCCGGATCGGTTCCGGATTGTAAAAGGCGCCGCCAAGCCCCTGCGAGCCCCCATCGCCGCCGCGCGCCGAGTTGCGGCCGGTGGCACCATATCCGTACGCAAAACGCTGCCCGTTCGACGTGCCACCAAGCGGCGCACCACGCATGCGCGCCATCTGCCGTGCCGCAACACGGCGCGCCGGCAGCGCGGCGAACACCTCCGGCCCACGTACCAGCAATGGTTCCGCCGTTCGGTTTCGCAGGCTGAACGTCAGGAGCGAGAAATTTCGTGCAACGACAAACGCCTCGACTTGCCTGTTCTCGATCGCTTCGAATAATTCCACTTCTTTGACATCGTGTTGCCGCGCTGCCTGATCGTCATCGGGTGATGACTTGGCGCGCTCGGCACGCTTGCCCGATCTCTCTTGGGACGCGGGCGGCCGCGCCGCGAGAACCGTGGCGTGAAACACGATACCCAGTGCAATAAATCCAACTACTCGAATCGTCTTTTGCATTGTCATCGGACCGTCCCCGCGTGAAACAACACCACCTGCGCGGGCGTCCTGCCCGGTCACCACGACCGTAGCCGTTCACGACATCTGCTATCAAGGAACACTAATCTTCACTGATCAACACTAATGATACGGCCCTAGTTGGACAGCGCCACTTTTTTTCGCTATTGGTTTGTCAATGCTTGGCTTGTCGGTATCCGGCCCCCACCCAGCTTGTCTGG
>CAZSOG010000781.1:0-3472 GCA_964607555.1 uncultured Pirellulaceae bacterium
ATCTGCCATGGCGTCCACGCGAAGTAGTGCAGACCGGTGAAAATCGAATACGTGAGGATGCTCCAGACCATGCTCTGCCGCCGCCCAATACGGTCGGCCAGGATACCGAAGACCACGCCACCGAACGCGCCACCGATCAGAAACGACGCAAAACCGGCGTTGCTAAACCAATCCACCGACGGCGCGTTTTCAGCAACACCCAACAGATCAGCCATCGCCGGCGATTTGAAAACAGCGAAGATCTGGCCTTCGAATGTGTCGAAAGCCCAGCCGAGGCAAGCGATCAGGAAGACCAGCCATTGGTAACGCGTGATGCCCGCGTACCAGCGGCGGTCGGCTTGTTTGAGTTGGCTCATGCGATCGAATCCTTTGTTGGATGTTGTCCAGCAGCGGAAGAACAGTCGGTCGGTTCGGCGGCATTGCTTACCGCCTGACCCGCGATTGCCGATGTCGTGGTCGCACGCGCACCGTTGCCACGTGCGGTTAAACGCCATTCCATCCGGATCAAGACGGCTAGTCCGACAAGGATGATCGCGGCCCCGAGCCACTGCAGTCGCGACAACTGGATGCCCCAAAGAGGCCACTCAACAACGGCAGTCAATACCGGGGCGGCCAGCATGAACATCCGCAACTTCCAAACGTCCATGCGCCGAAGCGCCACGTAATACAGCGGTAGCGAGATGGCGGTAAGTATACCAAGACCCGCGATCGGAATCCATGCAGAGGGTTGGCTGAGCACGTCCGTTGTCCGCGCGAAGTCGCCCATGAATAGACCGAACGCAATGAACCCGATCATTGTGATGGCGTGGTTGTAGAAGGCGACCGGCTCTTCATCCAGCACCAACATGATATGCCGGATAATAAAGGCGTTGACCGCGAAGCCGAATGCCGAAACAATCGTCATCGTGTCGCCAATAATATGGCCGCCCCAGTCGAACCGGTCGATTTCCATGAGCAGCCCCAAGCCCACGACCATCACGGGCAACAGCGCCAGCTGACGCCAGCCGATCCGCTCCAGTCCCAACAACGCGCCGATCAGGATCTCGAACACGATATCGAAGCGGATCAACATGCTGACGTTGGTCGCCGTGGTCCAACGCACCGCGCCGAAGCGCGTGAGGTTGATGACGATGGCAATCAGGCCCATAATGACCAGCCAGCGCAACTGACCCCGTGGATGCAAGCGTCGCCAGCCCGCACCGCGCAGCACGATCCAGCCGCCCAGCACGGGGAGTGCCACGCATCGAGTCATCGTGCCCACCAGCCCAACCGGCCACCCCTGGAAACTGATCAGCCAGCGCAGCAACAGAATGGCAATGACCCATGGAACGACGGCCAGTGCGGCGTAGAAGATGGTCTTCATGGCTGACGGTACTTCATGGCTACGTTACCAGGCTCGAGCGCGTTTCCATGCCAAATGAAGGCGGAATGCCTCGGCCGCCGGCACGCCCGCCTGGGCGCCACGGGTCTTGGATTGCCAGACCATCTGTTGGACCAGTGGCGAAAAATCTCCGTCGGTTCCACGTTCCAGCTGGCTCGTGTGACAAGCCAGCATCTGCCGCTTGATGTCGAGGCAGTCAGTGATGTCGATGAAGAAACCGGGGTCGAATTCGGTCATGTTGATCGTGTCCATCCACCACACGGTCGGCTGGCTCGCCATGGCGAGAGACGGGCTCGCGTGCCCGGTTGATGTGCAGTACCAGGAGGCCGCCTCGGCCAACGCCGCCGCCGCCCGGTGGTCCGAGTGATAGTCACGGGGCGAGTGGGCCAGGACCAACGTCGGGCGAAACTGTCGATATCGTTCGATCAACACTTCCCGTTGTTCCGGGACATCGAGGAGATGGCCATCGCTGCATGTGCCCCTGAGCAACGTCGCGCCCACGATCTTGGCCGCAGCCGCCATCTCCGCGCGGCGCACCTCGACCAGGTTCTCGATCGGTACCGCTGGTTGGCCCCGGTCGCCCTGGCAGAGAACGCAGATGCCGACCGCGGCGCCGTCGGCCTTGGCACGCGCCAGCGTGCCGGCACATAAATAGTCCGCATCGTCCGGATGGGCGACCACGGCAAGGACACGTTCGTTGGAAAAATCAAGTCGCATGTTGGGCTCACGTATCAGGGCCGTCGATTTCTCATCCTTCCGGCGTCGCGTCCCAGGCGTGCTGGAAGATCTGCTCGCCCATCGTCGTGTAGGGGTTACGGAAGCTGGCCTGGTAGACGGCAACGTTCGCGGTGATCCAATGTGCCCCGGCGAGCGCCGCGTCAGCGATCTGCCGCGCGTTGCGAACCGCGGCCGCGATGATCTCGGACTCGTACCCGTGTCCGTTCAACATCGCGGCGACTTCGGGGATCAACGAATCCGCGTAGTCGCCATGCTGTTCGCGCCAACCAATGAAAGGACTGATGAAGGCCGCTCCGCAGCGTGCCGCATGCCAGGCCTGCGCGACGGAAAAAATCAATGTGGCGTTCACGCGAACTCCCTGGGCGGAAAGTTCGCGCACGGCCTTGAACCCCGATTCACTCGCCCCCACCTTGATCACGAAGTTCGGCGAGAGCGCGGCTAGCTCCACGCCCTGCTGAACGATCTTCTCCCAGTCGGTCAGGTGCGGGTCCACCTCGACGCTGACCGGTTTGTCGGTCCCCGCAACCAGGTCCGCGATTTCCTCAATCACGGCGCGGAACGGTTTTCCCGCGGTCTGGACGTGACGTGGGTTGGTCGTGACGCCATCAATGTCCCACATCTCCAACGCCAGTTTGATCTCGTCTGCCTTCGCGCTGTCCAGTAGCATTTTCATCCGTTTGTCTCCTCGCTTCGCCGTCGCGTTCTTGGGTCGGGAGCGTCGTGGCCACGCTGGCATGAAGTCCCGACAGATGACGCTAGATTCTAGCAGATCCAGCGCGTTCTTGGGCGTTTCAACGGACGCGCGTGGACCAGAATATTCGACTTCTCGTCGCGCTATGCTTCCCGGCCGTTGGGCTATGCGACGGGATTGGCGAGAATATTCGTAGCCGTTCACGACACCTGCTATCAAGGAACACTAATCTCCACTGATCAACACTAATGATACCGCCCTGGAAAGTTTGCAACAGTGAACATAAATCCGGCAGGTTCTAACAAAGTCGACGGCACCTCAAAGTGAGATTTTTCGATATTAGCGAGAATTAGCGTCGATTCGTGTTCTTTTACTTCCGGTCCGTGAACGGCTATGAATGGTCCAAGGCATGAGGATTGAGGTGTACTCTGGGCTGTCAGATTCATAGTCTGCAGGATGCGCGCATGTGGCAACCTAAGAATCTAATGAGGCGTTGCCTCCAACCAACTGACGGACCCCGGCACGCTGGAACGTGTGATTCTGCACGACCCGCCGCCCGCAACTCGGCTGGCCCTCCCGCCCCCACCGAGGCAAGCTCGGTGGCGTAGGGCCGGCGTTCCCGCGGGGCGCTGCTTCCCACCGAGCTTGTCTCGGTGGAGGCA
>CAZSOG010000782.1:0-3463 GCA_964607555.1 uncultured Pirellulaceae bacterium
TTACGGTGTACATTACTCTCCGGGAGGGTGAGTGGACCAGTCAACGATCAAGGCCATGTGTTGCGTTGCGCGACGATTCTCCTGATTGGGGTGTCAACGTCGCACCTTCCCGGCCCAGCCATTTGCCGTGGCGGCCTTTCGATACACGAAGTTGACTCGTGAATGCAAAATATACGGAAAAACACGGCTCTAACACAAGGGCAGCCCAAATCCCGTGCCCGGTTTCCGGGTTTTTCATTGATCCACGCCCGTTCCCCCATTATTGGCGGCATGCGGCCGCCCATGGTATACTCGGGGCATGTACCAAGGGGGTGTTGCGGGAATCGGAGGAGCAGCCGATGTGTCGACGAGCTTTGATTGCGTGCCTGCTGGCGGGATTGATGGTCGCGAGCCCACTGGCGCGCGGCGACGACGAACCGAAGGAAATCAAGCCATCCGGCGCGGCATCGACCGCGGCGCGACCGAGTGTGGTGCACGGGCAGCCGGTACCGACCGGCAGCGTGACGCCGGGCAAGGTCGCCCCGGCGCAAGGAACCGCACATTCGTCCGGGAGTCCGGCGTCGCATCCGTCGGTCAAGCCCTCGGCGTCTGCCGGTGAAAAGCCGCCAGGCGCTGACGCGGCCAAGAAATCGGGTACCTCCCAGCCCGAGCCCGTCAAGGCAACGCGGCGTCCCGCGAAACCACCGGTGCCGCCGGACCCAGCCGAGTTTGAAGCACGACCGGACGAACGGGGAGTCATCCGGTTTCAGTTTCGTGGCCAGCCCTGGCCCGACGTGCTCGAGTGGCTTGCACAGATCTCCGGCATGAGTATCGATTGGCAAGAGCTGCCGGGGGACTATATCAATCTGTCGACGCAACGTGGCTATACCGTGGCGGAAGTAAGCGATCTGCTCAACCGGCTGCTGCTCGCACGCGGCTATACCATGCTGCAACAGGACGAGTCGCTGGTGGTCGTCAAGTGCGCGGACTTGAGTGCCGCGATCGTGCCGCGGGTTGCCGCAAGTGATCTTGCCCAGCGGCCGGCCCACCAGTTCGTCCGCGTGCAGTTCCCCCTGCACCGGCTGTTGGCCCGAGACATCGCGGAGGAGCTCAAACCTCTGTCGAGCAAGAATGGCAAATTGACGGCACTCAAGGCAACCAATCGTCTCGAAGTGATGGACGCCGTCGCCAACGCGCTTGAAATTCAACGTCTGCTCGACGAGGAAGACAGCGACGATGGCGAAGTGTCACGATCGGTACGCGAGTTCGTGTTGCGTTACGCGCGCGCCGAGGACGTGCGCAAGTCGTTGGCCGAGTTCATCGGGGCCACACTGTCGGCGACTCCGGCGACCGGTCGCGCGATGTCACCCCAGCAGTTGGCGCAACAGCAGGCCATGATGCGGGCCCAAATGCAAGCTGCGCAGCGCGCGCAGCAAAGCAAGAAGACGGCGGTCGCTCCGAAACCCAAAGTGGAGCCGGTGCGCATGATGGTCAATCGAAACCGCAACAGTATCCTGGTCCAGGCGCCACCCGACAAAATGGCCGTGATCGCCGAGGCGATCAAGTTGATCGATGTCCCCCGGGAAGGCGCGCAGTCCCTCCAAGCGATCCTGGGCAGAATGAAGGTCTATCGATTAGCGCAGCTCGATCCGCGCAAACTCGTGGCCACCCTGAACGAGGTCGGAGGTTTGGACCCGACCACGCGTTTGGAGGCGGATGATGTGAACAAGGCGATCATCGCGTACGCGACACCAGCCGACCACTTTACGATACAGTCCACGATCGAAAAACTCGACAGCAGCGCCCGCAAGATCGAAGTCATCCCGTTGCGCCGCCTCGCCGCCGACGAGGTCGCCGGCACGATCCAGTACCTCATGGTTGGGCAAAAGGCCGAAAAAAAACCGTCGCGCTCAAGTTATTACGGAGGATATTATCCATACGACTATGGGCGCCGTTCGTCGACGACGGCGGGTTCGAAGGACGAGTTTCGGGTCGAAGCCGATGTCGAGAACAATCGTTTGTTGGTTCGCGCCAACGACATGGAACTGGAGGAAGTGGTCAGTATCCTCGTCAAACTGGGAGAAATCCCACGCGCCGACTCGGCCCAAGGGGCAACGCGAATCCTCGATATTGCCCCCGATGAGAAGCTCGATGCGTTCCTCGAGCAGCTGGAACGCCGTTGGAAGCGAGTCGCGCCAAACCAACTGATTCTGCCGGAACATCAACCGCCGGCGACGGAACCTGAGACACCGTCCACGGAGACGGAGCAAACGCGGCCGGCCAAATCCGACCGGGAGCCGCCGCACGCCGAGGCGGACGTTCAGCTTACCATGGCGGAAGTGGATACTGCTTCGCCGCCGGTCGCGCCCGATCGGCAGCCGGCGACAACACCGGCCCCGATCGTCATCGCGGTTAACCAGGACGGCCAGCTCGTGATCTCGTCACGTGACGTCGAGGCACTGGATCTGCTCGAAACACTTGCCGCGCAACTGGCACCGCCGAGAAAAGACTACAAGGTGTATCACCTTAGATACGCGTCGGCCACTTGGATCGAACTGAACCTGGAAGAATTCTTCAAGGAAGACGAGTCGGCGGACAACTCCGGCGCGACTCGATTCTACTCCATGTACTACGGGATGCCGCCGGCATCCAGCTCGGAAACGCCCCAACATCGCCTCTCCAAACGGCGGTCGTTGACGTTTATTTCCGATATTGATACTAATACGCTGATCGTCAAGAACGCGGATGCGCGCCAACTGAAGATCATCGATGACCTGATCGAAGTGTACGATGCCCCGGAGCCCTTGAGCTCGCAAACCGCGCGCATGACTCGCTTGTTTCCCATCCGGTACTCCAAAGCCGCGACGATCGCGGATACGATCAAGGATGCCTATCGCGACTTGCTCAGTTCCAACGACAAGGCATTTCGACAGCAGGGCAACAAACCGCAGGGGCAGCGCTACGCGTCCGGTATCAGTTACCTCAGCCCGTTCGGCGGGACCAGTGCGTCCAAGGATCGCACGCAAACACAGGTGCGTTTCAAAGGCAAGCTCTCAATCGGTATCGACGAGATCTCCAATACGTTGCTCGTGACGACCGAAGGCGAGGCGCTGATGCAAGTGATCGAGAAGATGATCGACGAACTTGATAAGGCCGCGGAACCCGTCTCCGAAATGCGTGTCCTGAAAGTCGGCTCGGGTGCCGACTGGTCACGACTCCAAGAGACGATGGCCCGCGTTGTCGGCCAACAGAACGGTCCATCCACGCGCTCCACCGCGTCCAAGAGGCCCCCCGCAACGCGCCGCCCGGCAACCCGCTCGTCCAAGACGCGGAACCGAGCCGCCAAGCGCTAGCGCGGCGCTCGGTCGATGACAGTCGCCAGGCAGCTGGTATCGATTTCATGGCCGAATGTGACGGGCAAGCGGAGCGCGGCGTACAACCGTTTCATGAACTGACCGCGCGAAATTTCGCTGGCGCCCATGCG
>CAZSOG010000783.1:0-3457 GCA_964607555.1 uncultured Pirellulaceae bacterium
AACGGCCGACGGCGCCGCGCAGGCATCGGCGTGTATCAACCGTCATCCCACTCGACGTCCGCGAGATCCCCTTCGGTGATCATCGTGAACCCTTTGGACCGCAGCGTCTCCATCGCGTCCTCGATGTTGTCCACCATCAACGCGACGGCCGGTCGTCCATGCGGACGAACGAGCAGAGGATAGGCCTGGACAATGTTGATTTCGGCTTGCAACAACGCCGTGCAAACTTGCAGAAGAGGTTGCGATCCCGATGGCAACTCGATGCCAATCAAATCGCTTTCGATCATTGCCAACCCCGCCCGCTCCAGAACTTCGCGTCCTTGTTCCGGGTGGCTCAACAGAAACCGCACGAACGCACATTCGGTGGCGTCGTTGATTGACAACGCCACAATCCGCACGCGGCTACCTTCGAACCGGCGGACGACCTCCAACAGCTGACCCACTCGATTCTCAAGGAACACGGTGAACTGGCGAATCGTGGGGTAATTGCGTCCCCGCATCGTCGCGAAATCCGTGCTCGTGCCTTCCCCGATACTCATCAAAGTCGTCCGTTATGTAAGACCCGCGTTCTTGAGCGTCCGGACGCCAGTCGTCGCTTGCCACCACGGAACCAGACGCAATCCACCACGTCACTCACCAAGTCCGGTCAGTTTGGCGGTCACCACGAACTCCAACTATAAGCGAGCAGAGGAGTTCGGTCAATCAGGTCGATTGAGGCGTCGACCGGACACTGTTTTCGGCCGCGAAGGCCCCGTTCTTCCCCCCGCCACAACTCGCATAACCGACACATCCGCCAGACGTGGCGCCGGCCCGGTCGCCCGGCTCTAGGGTGTTGAAAAGTTGGGGTTGACACATTTATTCGGGCGACTGGATCGGCACTGGTTTTCTGCCGCCCGCGGGGTTGAATATGGCTTTCAGCCAAAGGATTCGTTTTCCGATCGCGAACCTGGGCCGTTGGTCGCGTACGCTCCCTTTGGCCCAGGCTACGATGAATATGGCCTTCGGCCAAGGTCTTTCGAAATATCCCTGTGAATTCCAGATGGTTGGCTGCTGACAAACGACAAGAAAACCGGAAGCAACGTATTGCGGCTACAGTACCGAGTTTTCAACGCCCCAGGACCGGCTCCGCACGTGCCACGTCCACATAGTCACTGGAATCATGACCTTCGATTCGCGCGGAATCGTCGCGAAAACCGGCAATGGTGGCCACCACCGGTCGTTCACGACCGCGTCGCCAAACACGATCGAGAAAAGACACGGAGCGTTGGTGCGGGGAGCGCATTGGGGGGCACGTATCGAGCACCGTGCTTCGGTCCCGGCACGGCCGTTCACTCGGGCCGTATTTGGCGCGGATTCCCCGTCGAACACGGCGTCGACGAGCTATTGTTTAGCAGGGCGGGGGAACGTCGGGTTTGGGTACGACGAGCAGCGTACCAATATCAAGCTCGGAGA
Source organism: uncultured Pirellulaceae bacterium (assembly GCA_964607555.1). Lineage (GTDB taxonomy): Bacteria > Planctomycetota > Planctomycetia > Pirellulales > Pirellulaceae > JAJSAJ01. The sequence goes on from CAZSOG010000783.1 coordinate 1,453, forward strand.
GACGCTGGCCCGGATTATTCATGAAGTTCGTCGCGAGGAGTCGTAAGCTGCTGCACAACAACAAGTTATCCCATCGTGCATGAATAACCACTGCAAGCACGAGTCGCATGAAACCGATTTGCGAAAGTAAAAGTAGTTGTTTCGCAGCTCATGAGTCGAGACAGATGCGAGGAAAAGGGCAATTCGTCTGCGGAACATATTGTTAATACGTGAGCACGGACGAATTGTCTTTTGACGCGGCAGATGGCCGAATTGCGGCTCCGCAGCAGATCGCTCATGAATCATCCGGGCTGGATCGCGGGGATTGCCGTGGCCGCCAGATAGGCTGACGATCCCGCCAGTTGAGCAATATCGCGTCCTCCGCGCCGCGCGAATGTACCCCAGGAAACGTATCCTGCCCGCGCGCCACCTCATGGGAGTTGTGTTTGCATGCTTGGACCAGGACAACGCATTTATCCGAGCCATACACTTGTCACGCCAGTGCTCCGCGTCGTCGACGCGGTCGGTGTCGTGTTCGCGTTGTACTGGGCCGAATTGCTCGCCGAGCCGGTGCCGCGCCAGGTGTATTGGCTGGTTGTGATGACGGCAGTCGTTACATTTTCACTAATCGGTGAATTCTGCGGAATGTACCGAAATTGGCGCGGGGCCGCCTTGAATCAGGAGATTACGTGCGGCTGGATCACCTGGGCGATTTCCTGTGCCGTGTTGTTCGCCAGCGCCTACGCGACAGGCTATCTCGGTGGCATCGCGCGGTCCACGCTCGTCATCTGGTGCCTCGACGCCCCGCTGCTCCTGGCACTCAGTCGCTTCGCGTTGCGATCGCTCCAACGCGCCCTGCGCTCGCACGGCATGAACACGCGTCGCTACGCTGTCGTGGGTGTCAACAAGCTGGCGTTTCAGCTGGCGAACAATATTGAAGAAAATGCTTCGCTCGGCCTGGAACTCCATGGCTTTTTCGATGATCGGCCGGAAGGACGCACGCCCAAGGTCCCGGAGACCATCGGGCGTCGAATCGGTAACCTGGACGAACTGGTCGCCGAGGCGCGAAACGGCGAGGTGGACATGGTCTACATCGCCTTCCCCATGCGTGCCGAGCAGCGGATTCGCAATGTTCTCAACCGGCTGGCCGATTCGACCGTCTCGGTTTACCTGGTCCCGGATTTCTTCGTGTTCGAACTACTGCACGCGCGCTGGACCGACATCAACGGCCTGCCCGTCGTCAGCGTATTCGAGCAACCGTTCCTGGGCGTGGACGGCATCGCGAAACGGATCATGGACCTGTTCATCACGCTGGTGACGCTGGCGATTCTCGCCGTCCCCATGCTGATGATCGCGTTGGCCATTAAGTTGACGTCACCCGGTCCCGTGTTTTTTCGGCAACGCCGCTACGGCTTGAATGGGCAGGAAATTCGTGTTTGGAAGTTCCGCTCGATGCGCGTGTGCGAGGACGGAGACCAGGTCGTGCAAGCGACCAAGCGTGACAGCCGGATCACGCGGATCGGCGCGTTGCTGCGCCGCACCTCGCTGGACGAACTCCCCCAGCTGTTCAACGTGCTGTCCGGAACCATGTCCCTGGTGGGCCCCCGGCCGCATGCGTTGGCGCATAACGAGCACTACCGGGGCATGATTCGAGGTTACATGCTGCGGCATAAGGTCAAACCAGGCATCACCGGCCTGGCGCAAATCAAGGGCTGCCGTGGCGAAACGGACACGATCGAAAAAATGCAGCGACGGATCGAGTACGATCACCGCTACATCCAACAATGGTCACTCTGGCTGGACCTGAAGATCCTGTTCAAGACGCCGCTCGTCGTCTGGTCCCAGGAAAACGCCTACTGATACGCAATGCCGGGCCCGCGGCGTGTCGCACGCCGAGTCCGGAAGGACTAGAATGGCGGTAACCGCTCACGGCCTTTGGGTTCTTAGGGGCGGTCACAAAACCTGGTCTCAAAGATGTACGATGGACGTCCACGTCCGTCGAAGAAGCGGATGATAACTCTGCCGA
>CAZSOG010000784.1:0-3456 GCA_964607555.1 uncultured Pirellulaceae bacterium
CCGCGCGCTCGATTTGGATCCTCGCCATCCACGCGCACGCCAAAACCTCGACTATACGCGCTCCCTGCTGCCTGAGTGGGTCCAACATGAAGAGACGAATCGATGGATCGACTCACTATTCTTTTGGCATGCAACGCTAAGTTACGGCCAAATCCTGATCGCTACCGCGCTCTGCTTTCTCGCCGCCGCGATTATGCTCGCCATCGGACTCGTACGTCAAACGCTGCTCTGGCGCAACCTGGCTCTGGTCCCCGCCCCGGGCTGGCTGATTCTCACGATTTCTTTGATCGTCGACTCCGGCCAGACCACCGCCCAAGACGCAGTGATCATCACCGAGGCCGTCCTGCACACGGCCGATTCCGAAAACGCCGCCGCGCGTTTGCCCAAACCGCTGCCAAACGGTGTCGAAGTCAAATTGCTCCAGCATCGCGAGCGCTGGTCCGAAGTGCAAATGCCCGACGGGCGCACCGGATGGGTCCGCAACTCGACGCTCGAGCTGGTCGCCAGCCCGGCATTAGCCGAGTCCGTGGCAAAACGCTGACAGGCTGTCACAACACCTGGTTTCAAACACGTACGATCGACGTCCACGTCCGTCCAAGAAGCGGATAAATACTCTGTCGAGTCCGCTTTGCGACGGCTTCTAGAGCTGAGAACAAGGTGCCGGCTTCAGAAGCAGGTTCGTGATCTTGCACAAGATATTCTTGTCGGCGTACTCGTCCATCGTCTTCAGTCGCTGCCAACCCGGCGAGTTAACGAACTTCTTCCAGTTCGCCTTGAGCTGTGCTTCATTTTCGAACGACAGCATGTACGTCAAGTTAGGCATCTTGCCGCCGACGAGACGCTCGCCAAAAAACACCGCATGTAGTCCAACACGTCGAAAGATCTCCATCTCGCCGGCGTCGTTGAACATCTCGATCTTCTTCTGGCCGGTCAGCACGCTGGGACTCTCGTAGATGCGCAGCTGAAAGATGCGGCCGGGCGTCGTAATCGGACGGTCGATATGCGGCATTCCGGTGAACGCATGCAACAAGGCACTCTCCATGCGCGTGTATGCCGCCGCGGACGCCGGCGCTTCAAGAAACGCAGCGCCCTTTTCCAGAAACTCCGCATCCTCGCTGAGTCGTGGTACCAGATTCACGAACGTGTCGAGTGACTTGTGTCGCAAGATCACGTAGATCGGACTCAATCCTTTCTTGGGATAAAACACACCGACGGGAGAAATACCGATCCGGTTCAGCGCGGGCACCGCCGCCTCGCTCGCGAATTTCTCAAAACCACGCCGCTGTGCTTCGGTTTCGATGTGGTAAATGCGCAGTTCGATGAAATCCCGATCAGTCGACCCGGTGCCTTGCGCGCTGGCCATCGCCAGCGGTGTCAGCCCAAGTGCCGTGGAGGCTGCCAGAAATTCACGTCGCTTCATCATTGGAGTTCCTTTTCTAATCGAAATGTTACCATCGTGGGCGCGTCGAGTCCCATGTGCCAACGCGATCCGCTGACGTATTTACGGCACACCAGGTCCGGGCTATCTCGGCGATTCCTTACCGGACATCTTGCCGGTGCATTCAATGTACGGTTTTCCGATCGCATCGTCAATCGAGCGTCAGAGACCCTTATGGGCGGACATTTGCTGATCTTGAGTCAAGTTTTTGCATCGGGTCAAGTCGGTGACGTTGTAAGGAATTAGGAATTAGGAATTAGGAATTAGGAAGAAAGTGGTTGAGTGGGGATGGTCCGGGTGCCGTTGACAGGTGAGAGAGGGAATACAGCGCTGTGCGCGGGTCTCCTGACCCCGCACGGGAGCGACCGAAGGTCTCCACTGCGCCGGCATGCGTCAGTTGGTTGGAGGCAGAACCTCGCTAGATTCTTAGGCTGTCACATGCGTGCACCGTGCGCGCATGTTTCGAAGCGAACAACGGGAGCGCTGCGCATGCGGGGGCGTACTCCCTTGTGGGTTGCGGGCCTCCGCGGCATTACGACTTCATGGGACTTACGGTTGCTCCTGGAAGTTGGTCGCAACGAGGCACCGCGCCCGCCCCCTTCTGTTCAAATTCGCGGACGTGGCTTAGAGTGGAAAAGTTCGATATGGCAAACAAATCTGGTGCGAGGAATTGTGCGTATGAGTCGTTGTAACATTGCCGTTCGCGCGGCCGGCGTAGTCACATTGGTATGCGTTTCGATTGTCCAAGCAGATGACTGGCCCCAGTGGCGCGGTCCGCGGCGTGATGGAGTATGGCGTGAAACGGGATTGGTGACGGAATTCCGCGGCCCGCGTTTGCCACCCAAGTGGCAGACACCGGTCGGACCGGGTTACAGTGGGCCTACCGTTGCTGACGGCCGCGTCTTTCTTACGGATCGCCAGACCGAACCGGACGAGGCGGAGCGTGTGCTTTGCTTCGACGCACAATCGGGCCGCCCCATTTGGCAGTATCGCTATACTTGTTCGTACGACGGCATCGGGTATACGGCAGGCCCGCGCGCCTGTGTGACGATCGATGAGAATCGTGCGTACTCGTTGGGCGCCGCGGGCCATCTGCATTGCCTCGATGCCGCCTCGGGAAAACTCATTTGGAGTCGCGATCTGGTTGCGGACTTCCGTGTGCGCGTGCCGATCTGGGGCATCGCCGCGGCGCCGCTGATCGTCGATGACCTGGTCGTGCTGCATGTCGGTGGCCGGGACGGCGCGTGTGTCATCGCGTTGGACAAAGCAACCGGTGCCGAACGCTGGCACGCCCTGGATGATCGTGCATCATACTCCGCCCCCATCGCGATCATGCAAGCCGGGCGGCAAGTGATCATCGTCTGGACGGGCGATAGCGTGGCCTGCCTGATCCCTGAATCCGGCCGCGTTGCCTGGCGAATTCCTTTTCCACCAAGTCGCATGCCCATTGGTGTTCCCACGCCAATCGTGGCCGACAATCGACTCTTTGTCAGTTCGTTCTACGATGGCTCGCTCATGATCGAGCTCGATAAAGACAAGCTGGAGGCACACAAACTCTGGGCCAAACGCGGCCGTAATGAACGCCACACGGAAGCGTTGCACTGCATGATCGGAACACCCGTCATGGCGGGCGATTATCTCTACGGCGTCGACTCGTATGGCGAGCTGCGGTGCCTGGATGCACGTACGGGGCGGCGCATCTGGGAAGATCTGACGGCAACCCCAAAAGCGCGCTGGAGCACGATCCATATCGTCAAACAATCCGATCGATACTGGATGTTCAACGAACGCGGTGAACTGCTCATCACGCGGTTGTCGCCAAAGGGCTTGACAATTATCAGTCGAACCAAGCTGATCGAGCCAACCACCGCGCAACTCAAACAACGCGGTGGCGTCTGTTGGTCCCACCCCGCCTTCGCTAATCGGTGCGTCTACGCACGCAACGATCGGCAACTCGTTTGTGCCAGCTTGGTCGCGGGGGAAAATAAGAAATTAGAAATAAAAAATAAAAAATAAAA
>CAZSOG010000785.1:0-3451 GCA_964607555.1 uncultured Pirellulaceae bacterium
AATCAGTCGGGCCACGGCGGAATTGGATGACTTGGTCTTCTATTTGCAGGACGTTTGATGGCAACGAACTTGGATCACAATGACGCGCTTGGCACGCTGCACTGCCCCACTTGCGGAGCCGAACAACCGTGGTCGGACCAGTGCCGGCGGTGCCGTTGTGATTTGACGGAACTGCACCAGGTGCAGCAACAGTGGTTGCGGATGAAACAGCAATGTTTGCGGCACTTGTCGCGTGGTGAGTTTCGTGAAGCACTCCGCTGGGCGCGCGTCTGTCACCAAATGATTCCGCGCGATGTGTCGCGCCGTCTGGTTGCCGTCTGCCATTTGCAGTTGGGGCATTGGTCGGCGGCGGTCGCGATCGCGCGGCGCGCGATCGCCGAGTGCGCGCGGAAGTAGACGCCTGGCGGTCGCGAAGGTGGGGTGGGTTCGGTGCCGCGAACCTCGGAAACAAGACCGTTGCAGCCGTCGGTAACGTGTTCGCAAGCCCGGTGTCTGCGTGGTGATTGAGCAACTAACACAACCGGTTTCAACGCTTGCGGGGATCGGCCCCAGCATGGCGCGGCGACTCGGCAAACTGGGGCTGCACACGGTCGGCCAGGTCCTTTTCTTTTTTCCACGCGACTATGAGGACCTCTCTTACGTCTGCCCGATCGGGCAACTGGACGAGGCCATGGGCACGCATCGCGCGGTGAGTGTCTGTGGTCGGGTGGACGAGATTGGGCTGCGCAAGCTCAAGGGGGGACGCTCGCTGCTCAGTACGCTGATCACGGACGATTCGGGCGCGTTGCGCGCGATCTGGTTCAATCAACCCTTCATGCAGGAACGGCTCAAGCGTGGCACGCGCGTCATGTTATCGGGCCAGCCACGTTTAAATGGCCTGCGTTGGGAGATGACGCATCCGCGCGTGTACGCATTGGACGAAAACGAGCAACCGGCCAGTGGCGAGATTCTGCCGGTCTACGCGCTGACCGAAGGCCTGAACCAGAATCAGATGCGCCGGTTGGTGCGCACGGTCGTTGCGCGTCTGGCGGATGCGGTGCCCGAGGTGTTTTCGGACGAGTTTCGGCAACGGCACGACTTATGGCCGGTGGCTCGGTCGATTCGCGCGATCCACGCGCCTCCGACGCACGACGATCTGGTCGCCGCGCGCCGCCGTTTCGTCTATCAGGAGCTTCTGACCTTGCAGCTGGCGTTGGCGCTGCGCCGTTGGAGCATACGGCACCAGAGCGAGGCGCCCGTATTGGCCCGAACCACGAAAATCGACGCGCGGATTCGCCGCTTGTTCGCGTTCGAACTGACGGCGGACCAGGAGCGCGCGATTGCTGAAATCGCCACCGATATGGGCCGTTCGGTGCCGATGAACCGACTCTTGGAAGGGGAAGTTGGAAGTGGCAAGACCGTGGTGGCCGAGTATGCCATTCTGTTGGCCGTCGCGCACGGATATCAGGCGGCGCTCATGGCCCCGACGGAAGTGCTTGCCAATCAGCATTTACGCGTCTTGGGCGAGGATTTGCGCCAGAGTCGCGTTCGCGTGGCGCTGTTGAGTGGTGCCCTGACCGGCAAACGGCGCGCGCGGTTGCTGGAGACGATCCAAGCCGGTGACATGGACGTGGTGGTTGGCACGCAAGCCCTGTTGAATGACGCGCTTGCATTCCATCGACTCGGCCTCGTCGTGATTGACGAGCAGCACAAGTTCGGGGTGCGCCAGCGTGCCGCGTTGAAACAGGCCAGCTTGCACCCGCACTATCTGGTCATGACGGCGACGCCGATTCCAAGAACCGTCACCATGACACTGTTTGGCGATCTGGATATTTCCGTATTGCGCCAATCGCCGCCCGGGCGGCAGGCGGTCCATACCTACTTGGGCCAGGAACAACAACGGGCGAAATGGTGGCAGTTCTTCCGGCGGAAGTTGGGCGAAGGACGCCAAGGATATGTCATTGCACCCCTGATTGAGGACGAGGCAACGTCGGAAGGACGCGGAGTGGAACAACTGTATCGCGACTTGCACGCCGGTCCATTGCGTGGATTTCGCATCGGGATGATCCACGGCCGCATGACCACCGCGGAAAAAGAGGCGGCCATGGAGGATTTTCGCCGCCGGCGAACCCATGTCCTGGTGGCGACCACGGTGATCGAGGTCGGCATCAATGTCCCGAACGCCACGCTGATGACGATCGAGGGGGGCGAGCGGTTTGGATTGGCGCAGCTGCATCAGTTACGAGGCCGCATTCGGCGCGGTGTGTTTCCCGGCTATTTGTGCGTTTTCGCGCAACCGGCGACGGACGAGGCGCGGGCGCGGCTCGCGGCGTTCGCGCGGACCAGCGATGGGTTTGAGCTGGCCGAGATCGACTTCGATTTACGCGGACCGGGCGACTTGTTCGGCACGGTCCAGCACGGCATGCCACCCCTGCGCGTCGCCGACCTACGCACCGACCGAGCGGTTTTGGAAGAGGCACGCGCCGACGCGCTGCACTTGCTCGAGGGAGATGCTCCGCTGCTTTTTCAAGCAGAATTCGAGTTGCTTCGACAGCGCGTCTTGAAACGTTATGGGAAAGTACTCGATCTGGCCGATGTCGGTTAGTGAGTGCTTACCGCGGAATCAAAAGATGACGCCCGGCTTCCGGAATCGCACACTCGAGCCGCGTGAGAATCTCCCGCGCTAATCGTTTTATTTGTAGCGGCCATTCTTGGTTGGGATCTCATAACGAGTCATGGTAAACGAGATACCAGCGAGCAGGACCAAAAGCGGGGAACGACCCCGACGATGAGGTCGAGGCCCTTGAAACGCGTCGGCACGGGGGTAGGGTGTGACAAGCTCACGCGATGATGTGCTGCCACTTCGAAACGCTTCATGCGTGAGCGCGGCCACTCCCGATTGTGTTCCCTGGACGCCCGGCCATGTATTTTCCATGGCATGAACGCTGGCATGTGTCGAGTTCCTGTCGCCCCTGACGGAGCTTGTTCGCTTTGATTCGAACGGTTTCCAGGTGGCGCAAGCCCCTGGATAGCGTGTCGCCCACAATGGGGCGAGCCCCGCTAGGGGCGGCAGGAGCTACAAACGGGTACGCGGCTTCGCATGGCGTGAAAGCCCTATCGGTCGCCGTCGTGTCCCACCACAAGTTCCAGACACCCGACAACAGGTCGGATTCGAATCGAATCAGGCCGAACCATAATCCACAGGAACTACCAGGTGCAATATGCGGTTTGACTACGTAATTCTCGGATGTCTGCGAATTGTCCGCAGTCCGCACGACCTGCTGATCATTTACGACGCGATCTGGTCGAATATTCAGCGTGTGTCCAGTTGCGATATCGAGTACACTTACACCGGTAGGAGGTTGGCCCCGGAGACCGGGTTGTACTATTTCCGGCATCGTTGGCTGGAAGCCCAGTTGGGCAGGTTTATCAGTAGGGATCCGATTGGGTACGCAGGGGGCAACAACTTACT
>CAZSOG010000786.1:0-3440 GCA_964607555.1 uncultured Pirellulaceae bacterium
ATTAAGAGTAAGAGTAAGAGTAAGAGTAAGAGTAAGAGTAAGAGTAAGATTAAGAGTAAGATTAAGAGTAAGAGTGAACGGTTACGGAAAGGGAAGCAAAGAACCCGTGGCGTTGCTCGGCCCGCGCGCAGCGCCGCGGTCGACTTGCATGCCGCGTCTGGCGTCCTGCCCCCAACGCATGTGCACGCCAGTCCATGCTGCGGCGCGGCCGGTTTTGCGTTATACTCCAGGCGGTTAGGTTCGTCCAAGTGGATCGTGAATTGGCGCGGCCCGTTCTCCCGTTGGTCGAACTCGCACAGGACATTTCCAAGCGGTGGCATACAATGGGGCCGTGTCGGCCAAGTACGGGCGCCGCGGTGCCCGGAGCGTGGCCCGCGGGCCGGAAGGTCCAAACTTCGCCGTTTATCCCGAGGTGAATATTCCGATGTCGCAGTTGATGACGGCACGCGAGCGATTGCTGGCGACTCTGGCGGGCAAACCGGTCGATCGCCCCGCGGTCAGTTTTTACGAGATCGGCGGGTTGCCGATGAATCCGTTGGATCCGGACCCGTTCAACGTCTACAACGATCCGTCATGGCTGCCCATGCTCGATCTCGCGGAAACCCAAACGGACTTGATTCGCATGCGCAGCGCAGTGCGATCGCATTCGCACGAGGCGTGGGATACCGCCGCCGGCGCGGCCGCCTCCGAAGCACGACGCGAGCTGATGCGAACGGAAACGCAGCGGGAGCACGGCAACCGGGTCACGCGAACCACGATCCGCATCGCGGGCCGGACGCTGACCACCGTCGCGCGTCGCGAAGCGGACGTCGATACGCTCTGGTGCGCCGAGCCCCTGCTCAAGACCGCCGAGGATCTTGAAGCCTACCTGCAACTGCCCGACGAGTTCTTTTTCGAACCGGTGGGTGTGCGATCGTTGCTCGAGGAGGAAGCGCGTCTGAAGCAACGCGGTATTGTCATGGTGGACACGGAAGATCCCTTATGTTCCGCGGCAACGCTGTTCAGCATGGAAGACTACACGGTCGTCGCCTTCACGCAACCGAAGCAATTCCATCGCTTGTTGGAGAAGTTATCGCGCGCGATCTTCGCGCGCACCGAACAGGTCGCGCGTGAGTTTCCCGGCCGATTGTGGCGAATCTACGGACCCGAGTTCGCTTCCGAACCCTATCTGCCACCACGGCTGTTCGACGAATACGTTGTCCGCTACACGGGTCCGATGGTCAAAGTCATCCAGCAACACGGTGGTTACGTGCGTCTGCACTGCCACGGCCGTATCCGGCATATCCTGGACTCGATTGTCGGCATGGGGGTCGATGCCATCGATCCGATCGAGCCACCGCCTCAGGGCGACGTGGAACTCGCATTCGTCCGGCAACGCTATGGCGACCAGTTAGTCCTTTTTGGTAACATCGAAGTGGGCGACATCGAGCGTTTGACGCCGCACGAATTCGACCAACGGGTGCGTGCGACGCTCCGTGCCGGCACCGCCGGCCATGGTCGCGGATTTGTCTTGATGCCGTCCGCCAGTCCGTTTGGACGCGTTGTCTCGCAACGTACGTTCACCAACTACCGTACCATGATCCAACGAGTGCGTGAATGCGGCAATGGCGCGCCGGTTGGTGACATGGGTTGAGATTCCGTTCCCGTGCAGCAAAGAGACTTTACTCATGACCACGGCAGTAACTATCCCACGCGGCGTGACCGGTTTTCTCGGATTGCTCCTGCTATGGGCGAACGTCTTCCTGGGAAGCGCGCTGGCCGGACCACGCGCGGCTGATGCGGGAACTTTCCCAAAACGCGACGGCGCGGGGATTCGATCGCAACTTGATCCGTTAGTGCAGGCAGACTGGCTCCAACGCGATGCGGCATTCCGCCGGACCAGCGATCCGGCGACCGCCACCGGCTCGGAAGGTGGCAAAACACGTGCGTCCATGCCGCGCTTCTCACTGGCACATGTTCAATACGTCCAACAGCAAGCGCGTGCCTTGGCCGCGCGCCTCGCGTCACCTGCGACGGCCGATTCCCTCGGACCGTTGCTGCGGACGCTGCGTCAACTCGACCAGGAACGCCGCGCGCTTGAGCGGTCGCGCGACGCAGTCGCCGAATCGGAACGTCGAGCGCTGTACCTCGAGTCATGCCGGGTCGCGCGGGCGATTGCGTTCTGTAATCCAAGACTGCAGTTCGACCGCCTGCTATTTCTCAAGCGACACAATTCCGTCGGCGTCTACCATATGTGCGACCAGTTCTATGGTTGTAACGCACGCCCCGGCGGTGGCCTATTCGTGTTGGAGGATCCGTGCGGAAAAAACCCGCGTCTCGTCAATTTGCTGCCGGAGGCCGTTGTTCAAAACGGCCGGCTGAAAGGGCAGCACTTATCCAGTGGAACATTCTTGTCGCCCGAGCTTTCGTTTGATGGCAAGACGATTCTATTTGCGTATAGCGAAGCGAAGGCTTGGGATAAATATCATGGCGCCGAAGCGTACGAGTGGACCCCGGAATGCAGTTATCATATCTTCAAGTGCCGGGCGGACGGCTCCAATTTGGTGCAACTGACCGACGGACCCTGGGACGACTTCGATCCGTGTTTCTTGCCAAATGGCCGTATCGCATTCATTTCCGAGCGTCGCGGCGGGTTTCTGAGATGCGGCCGGCACTGCCCTGTCTACACGCTCCATGCGATGGATGCGGACGGTGGTAATATTATCAAGCTCAGCTACCACGAGACGCATGAATGGCAGCCGAGCGTCACGAACGATGGCATGCTGGTTTATACACGCTGGGATTATATCGACCGGGACACGAACATCGCGCACCATATCTGGACGTGTTATCCCGACGGTCGCGACCCGCGGTCATTTCACGGTAACTACCCAACACGACGGGAAGGCCGACCATGGATGGAAATGAGCATCCGCGCGATTCCCGACTCGCACAAGTTCGTCGCCGTGACCGGAGCGCATCACGGCCACGCTTTCGGTTCGTTGATCTTGATCGATCCCTGGACGCTCGACGATAACGCGATGTCTCAAATTACCCGCCTTACGCCGGAAGTCCCGTTTCCTGAAGCGGAGGGCGGCAAGGCACATATTCGCCGGAATCAGGTGTTTGGGACGCCGTGGCCGCTCAGCGAAGATGATTATCTGTGCGTCCGCGATCCGGATATCGACAATCGGGCAATCTATTGGGTCGACCGATTCGGCAACAAGGAATTGCTCTACCGCGATCCGGCCATTCCGTGCCTGAGCCCAATGCCACTGCGGGCGCGCCGGCGCCCCCCCGTGATTCCCGACCGGACACTCACGGAAGCGACGGCAGGAGGAATCGCCACGAGAAGCACGCCGGCGACAATCGCCGTGGCCAACGTCTACGACAGCGACTTCACCTGTCCGGCCGGAACGCTCTTCGAACCGCTGCGCAACGTCCAGCTGTTGCCCAAGACT
>CAZSOG010000787.1:0-3440 GCA_964607555.1 uncultured Pirellulaceae bacterium
ATGGACATCCTTGTCCGTCGGCACCCCGTCCACAACCTATGCGTAGTCCGATGCAAGAACTTGACTCAAGATCATCAAATCTCGGCCCATAAGGTCTCTAACCCCGAAGGCGTTACACAAAGAGAATAGCAATCCGCGACGCCGCGCATCAGCTGGACGAGCAACAGAATTATCTGCAACGATTTAGCGTCTTCCTCCAGGCCAGCCCAGGGCGGGACCGTGTTTGCGTTGTGGGCGGCTTGTGCCCAGTCATACGTTCCACCGGCACGCTGAATACCAACGCCGCGCCCCCCTTGCTGGAACATCGGCCGAGCGCCACATTCATCGCAGCCTGCCATTATTCCGCATGGTGCCCACGGTCTCGTTTCAATATGGTAAGATCATGGACCGAGTCCCGTTCGACGCGTCCATCGCGACACGGCCTCAACCGCCAAGAAATCATGTGCCGAGAATGCGCGTCCCCGCGGTCAGACGCGGGGTCGGGAGCCCTGCTCCGCAACGGAAAATCAAGTGTCGCTCGTTGACCCTCATCTGGAGAAGAATCAATGATTCGATTTACCCATCGTTCGTGCCTGGCCGGCATCGTTCTTTTGCTCGCGGCACTTTCTTCCGGCGCCGGCCGCGCCGTGGCACGCGCTCCCGTGACGGTGAGCGTCACTGGACTGCAATGCGAGTACCGTGTGAACCCGCTTGGCATCGACGAATTGCATCCGCGTTTGAGCTGGCGTATCAAGTTCAATGGACAGAATGTCCGGCAGACGGCTTATCGGATTCAGGTTGCCACGTCACGCGCCGCGTTGGACAGCGGGCAACCGAATCTGTGGGACACGGGGCGTATCGATAGCGCGGAAACGTGCAACATCGTCTACCAGGGCAAACCCCTGACATCGCGCGCGGTCTGTTGCTGGAGAGTACATGTCTGGTGTGACGCGAACGGCCCGCGCGAAGCCGAATCCGCGCCTGCCGTTTGGACAATGGGCCTGTTGGCGGACTCGGATTGGGTGGCCGATTACATCAGCTACCGTGATACGACGCCGGTCTGGAAAGACAAGAACAAGTTATTCCTGCCCCCGGCACGCCAGTACCGCAAGGAGTTCAAATCAGCATCTGGCCACACCGTGCGGCGCGCCATGATTTACGCGACCGCGTTGGGAATCTACGAGCTGTACTTGAACGGCCGGCGGGTGAGTGACCAGTGGTTCGCGCCCGGCTGGACCGATTATCATCGGCGCGCCTACTACCGCGCTTATGACGTGACGCCAATGATCAAGGCCGGCGATAATGCCATCGGCGCCTGGTTGGCCGACGGTTGGTACAGCGGCTACGTCGGATTCGGACTGTTGACCGGTATCGGCACGGAGCACATCGGTCGGTACACGTACGGCAAGACACCGTCGATCATGGCGCAGCTGGAGATCGAATACGACGACGGCACGCGTGCCGTGATCGGCACCGATAAGACGTGGAAAGTCACCGGTGCCGGCCCGATCCGCGCGGCCGATTTTCTGATGGGCGAGACCTATGACGCGCGGTTGGAACAACCGGGTTGGGCTGCACCGGGTTTTGCTGACGAGTCCTGGCGGCAAGCGATTCTTGCCGCCGACAACGGGCGTCCCAAGGCGACTTTCTACCAGTTTCGTAATCCGACCAAACCCGGCGGGAAGCCCGTTGTGAAAGGGCAACCGGTGGACCTCGGGTTCAAACGCCCCAGACTCGAAGCGTTTCCAGGTGACCCAGTACGGATTACCGGTCAGCTCAAGCCAATCGACGTCAAGAAGATCGAATCGGGCAAGTACCTCTATAACATGGGCCAGAATTTCGCCGGCACGATCCGGCTGAAGTTACGTGGGTCGGCCGGTCAACAAATCACGTTGCGGTACGGCGAAATGCTCTATCCCGACGGCCGTTTGATGACGGAGAATCTGCGCAAGGCGCGGGCCACGGATCAGTATACGCTCAAGGGCGACGCGGCCGGCGAGACGTACACTCCGCGGTTCACGTTCCATGGTTTTCAATATGTGGAATTGACGGCGTCCGCGCCGGTCGAGCTCGCATCGCAACCGGAAATCACGGGTCTTGTGCTGCACAGCGACACGCCCCTGGTCAGCTCGTTCGAATGCTCGGACCCGATGGTCAATCGGCTATTCAAGAATGTGGTCTGGACGCAACGCGCGAATTTCATCGATCTGCCGACGGACTGTCCGCAACGCGATGAACGGATGGGCTGGAACGGGGACGCCCAGGCATATATCGGCACGGCCGCGTACAACGCCGATGTGGCGGCGTTCTATACGAAATGGATCCGCGAATTGATGGAATCGCAGCGCCCCAGCGGCGTGTTCCCAGGCTACTCGCCCTTCCCGTTCCAACACGGCTGGGACTTCGGCACCGCATGGGCGGACGCGGGCGTGATCTGTCCCTGGACGATCTGGCAGGTGTACGGCGACACGCGCATCATCCAGCGGTGCTGGGAGCCGATGACCCGGTTCATGCAGTGGCGGCAGCGCACAAGCCGCGACAACCTGGGTGTCGTCCACGGAAATAATTGGGGCGACTGGCTGTCGCAAGGGAAGGTCCCGACCCCATTGGACTATATCGACACGATCTATTTCGCGATCAGCTCGAACATGATGGCGCAAATGGCGGCCGCCATCGCGCATGATCGCGAGGCACGTTTTTACCGCGAGCAGTTCAGCAAGATCCAACAGGCGTTTCAGCGCAAATACGTCAACCAGGACGGCAGTCTGAAAGTCAATACGCAAACTGCGTACGCGCTGGCACTGTTCGCCGACTTGATTCCGCGCCCGTTGCGCGCCGCCGCCGGGCAGAAGTTGGCCGAGATGATCCGCGCGAATGGAACACGCATGTCGACCGGTTTCCTCGGCACGCACCCGCTGCTGCCCGTCCTGACATCAGTGGGTCAGAACGACCTGGCCGTCTTTCTGCTCCAGAGCCGGGCATTCCCGTCGTGGGGTTACGAAGTGGAGCAAGGGGCAACGACGATCTGGGAACGTTGGGACAGCTATACCAAGAAAGATGGTTTCGGCCGACACAATGCCGCGATGAACTCGTTCGCTCACTATGCGTTTGGCGCGGTGTGCGAGTGGATGTTCGATACTCTGGCCGGCATTCGATCCGACGGAGTTGGGTACCGGAAGATCATTATTCACCCGCGACCTCCGGCCCCGGGCAGCAATGCCGAGCGGAAGGTCATCAACTGGGTGAAGGCGTCTTACGTTTGCATGCGCGGCCGCATTGTCAGCAACTGGCGCGTGCTCGGGGATCAGTTCATTTTGTCGGTCGAGATCCCCGCCAACACAACGGCCACGGTCATCATCCCGGTGGGCGATGTGCCGGCCGTCACGGTCAACGGCAAACTGCTGGCCGACGCCGCGAACGTCAAGCAGCTGCAAGTAAGAGATGGGCAAGCGGTGCTGGCC
>CAZSOG010000788.1:0-3439 GCA_964607555.1 uncultured Pirellulaceae bacterium
GGCGGCCGCCTTTGTACGCGCTGGGGAGCGATTTGCCCAATCGGGTTGCGGTGCCGGCCGGCGAATGCCGCACGAAGGGTCTGCCGGCGTCGGAACAGAGACGGCAGTACATGGAACGGAAATTTGCCGAGTGGCTTGACCAGGCCCGCGCGGCGGCCGTGGCGTGGGAGGTGCTGACGCCTCTGAAGGTGCAATCCAATTTGCCCAGCATTGACGTCTTGAAAGATCGATCGGTGTTGGCCAGCGGCGATCAGACCAAGAACGATACGTTCGTGGTCACGGCGTCTCCCAAAGGGAGGACGGTCGCGGCCCTACGACTCGAGGCCCTTCCGCACGCGACGCTTCCGGAACATGGCCCGGGGCGGCGCACCGTGGGTCAGGGTGCGAGCGCCGGCGTGGGAGACTTCTTTCTCAGCAGATGCACGGCGGAAGTCGTCGACTCGGCAGGACAGGCCCACAAGATCGTTCTGACGGAAGCCACGCAGACATTTGCCGCGAAAGATCGAGATGCACGCTTTGCCATCGACTCGAAGGGTGACACGGGATGGTCGATTGCGGGACGCCCCGGCACGCGTCACGTCGCGATGTTTCGGCCGGCCAAACCAATAACACTTGCCCCGGGGCACCGGCTACGCGTACGACTTGAGCACGAGTCGTTCTACCCGTCCGGGCTCGGCCGGTTCCGACTGGCCGTCACGGATGATCCACGCCCCATCGAGGCATCTCCGATCCCTGACGACTTGGAACGTACGTTGCTGCGGAAGCCACAAGACTGGTCCGCGTCCGAAATGCGCGCGGCGCGCCGGTACTACTTGTCGATTGCGCCAGAGCTCAACGAAGCACATGAAAAGATCGCCGCATTATCAAAGCAGCTTCCGCATTACCCGACCGCCATGGTGATGCAACAGCGTCCGGCACGACATCATCGCGTCACCCATTTGCATCATCGCGGCGCGTACTTGCAGCCCAAACAGGTCGTTCAGCCGGGCGTGCCCGCGGCGTTGCATCCGCTTCCGTCCGGAATGGACCCCAACCGGTTGGCGTTGGCGCGGTGGTTGGTTGATCCTCATAACCCGCTCGTGGGACGGGTTACGGTGAACCGCCAATGGCAGGCGTTCTTTGGCCGTGGGCTGGTCCGTACCACCGAGGATCTGGGAACCCAGGGCGCGTTGCCGACGCATCCGAAACTGCTCGATTGGCTGGCCGTTCATTTTGTCGACAATGGCTGGTCGCTGAAACGTCTTCATCGTCTGATCGTCACGAGTGCCACGTATCGCCAGGCGGCCGGCGCGCCAAGTCAGCTGGATTTGTTTGACCACAAGCCGATGCTGTCCAAGCTCGAAGGAAAACCGGTGCCGGCGGAGATCGTGAAGGACCAGCGGTATGCGTTTATTCGCCCTGATTCCACGTTATTGGGCCCCCGATTCAAATTCAGCCAACATGGTCAATGCGGCACGGAGCTGTCATCCGTGATCCCACACTTGGCGGAGATCGTGGACGACATCGCCATCGTGAAGTCGATGTTCACGAATCAGTTCAACCATGCGCCGGGACAGATTCTGTTCAATACCGGCAGCCCGCTGCCGGGCCGGCCATCGATGGGGTCGTGGGTCACCTATGGGCTTGGCTCCGAAGCGGACGACCTGCCGGCATTTGTCGTGCTCGCGACGGGTGGTGGCACGAGTGGAGGGGCGGCAAACTGGTCCAATGGGTTCCTGCCGGGCCGCTATGCCGGGGTCCCGTTCCGGTCGCAAGGCGACCCGATTCTGTTCGTCGCGGATCCGCCGGGTGTGTCGCGGGGCATGCAACGTGAAACGCTGGACGTGGTGCAGGCGATGAATCGACACCGTTTGAGCGTTCTTGGCGATCCTGAGATTACGACACGGATGAACGCGTATGAAACGGCCTATCGGATGCAGAGCCGGGCGCCGGAACTGATGGATCTGGCCGGGGAAACCAAGGAGACACTCGAGCTATACGGCGCGGATCCGGGCAAAGCGTCGTTCGCCAACAACTGTTTGCTGGCACGCCGGCTCGTCGAACGAGGTGTGCGTTTTGTTAATGTGTATCACAAGGGTTGGGACCATCACTCCGACGTGGAGGGTGGATTGAAAAACCAGTGCGGGCAGACCGATCAGGCGTGCGCCGCGCTGGTCAAGGACCTGAAACGGCGCGGTCTGTTGGACGATACGCTTGTTGTCTGGGGTGGTGAGTTTGGCCGGACCCCCAAGGTGGAATCGAGCGCGGCACTCGGTCGGAAGCTGGGTCGGGATCATCACCCGCAGGCATTCACGATGTGGCTGGCTGGTGGTGGCGTCAAAAAGGGTACATGCGTCGGCAAAACGGATGAGCTCGGTTTCCACATCGTCGACGCACCGTTTCAAGTCTATGATATGCAGGCAACCATTTTGCATTTACTGGGCTTGGATCATGAGCGATTGACTTTCAAGTATCAAGGACGTGAGTTCCGCTTGACCGACGTGCACGGGCGGCTGATCGAACCGGTTCTCGCCTGACGCGGACGAAGAGTGATCTGCCCAAACGTTTACAAAGGACCCCAGCGTAGATCGCGACACGCGCTGGTGGAAATTACGTAATCACGGCCGAGCCTGCGGTCGGTAGAACCACACTTGACCGGTAACCGAGATCGTGCGACGGACCGTGATAGTCTGATTACCGTTGCGAGTAGTGCGCGGTGGCACCGTGCGTGAAGTAAAAAAGAGGTCGTTCCGCACCACAGACCGCACTCCGGCAACGTTCTGTTCGATCACGGTAATCTCACCATGGCTGCCGACGGAATCAACGATGGCTGTGTGGTGTGGTCGCGACTGGGTCTCGGTTTGCGTGTCCGTTTCCTCCTGATAACCTCCATTCGGCTGGTCCGTGTGGGTCGTCGTGACGGTCGTGACCGTGCAACGGAAATTACGAAACTGAATGATGTCACCTACTTGCGCGTGTGCCACCGGCACGGCACGTCCCCAGACGTAGTTGGCACTTGGAGTTACTGATCCGTAGTCGGCCGCGCTCTTCGCTCCGGCATGGCGCAACGCTTGGTCAGCCAGATCAAAACACTCTCCTCCGCCGACACGGTGGCCAAAATGTTGCGTCGCGAACCGGCGAACCTGCTGGTTGATTGTCATGAATCGTACTCCGGGTAAGAAACCTCAACGCACGACGTACCAACGGGGCTCACCGCCACGCCGTCGCCGTCCTTCGGACACACGGGCTTATCTCTCTCAAAACCTGTTATCGTTGGTAGAACCGAAATGTTACCTCATTTTCTTGGCGAATGAGGTGCGAGACGCTGGCCAAACGGTTCCCAAACGGTTCTTCCCAAACGGTTCCACGTCACGTTGCGCGCCGCGGCGCAGCAAATCAGCAAATGGTTCAGCAAATGGTTCCAGGCCACGTTCAGCCAAACGGTTTCTCCAAACGGTTC
>CAZSOG010000789.1:0-3439 GCA_964607555.1 uncultured Pirellulaceae bacterium
CGTTGGGGACGTTCCAGTCAAGCGTGCCATCGGCGCCGAGCCGGTCGGTCAAGTCAACGATCGCGTCGGACGCAATCGTCGCACTGGCGGGAACTTGCGCGAACTTCGCCGGTGCCGGCAGATAGGGTTTCACGCCCGGAGTGGACGAATAGGGGGCTCGGTAGTAAAGTGCCTTTTCGTCAATGTCCTTGATGCGCGTATCGTTGGGTGGAGTCGGAAACGCCAGGACCGCCACGTCCTCGTAGTACGCCTCGCGCAGTTTTCGTAGCTTGGGCGGAATGGACTGCGCGCCAAAATAAGGGGCGCGTGGCGCCGGTTTCGGCAAGGCGACCGTCAATTGCTTCGGACCTTCAACGTCCACCGATGTCGCCACCAGATGTTGCATCGAGTCGCTTAGCTTTACCCAAGGACCTCCGCTGCCGGCCCAGCCGGGGCCCGAGCCAAGGGTGATTTCGATACCTAATCGCTCCGCTTCGCGGACGCCGTGAACGAACATGTCCTGCCACTCGGGACTCAAGAAATCGACCGGACCGCGCGGCACACCGACGTTCACTTCCAAAAACACCAGGTTGCCGATCCCGGCCGCCTTCATCGACTCCAGATCGGCGGTCATCCCGGCCCGCGTCCGGTTGCCGTCCATGAAGTACCAGTAGACTCCCGGCCGTGCGGAATCGGGCGGGCGGCGAAATCCCGTGGCCAGCTCGTCCTGTGAAAAAACTAGCGGGCTAACCGTCAGAACCAGGGCGCCAGCCAGAATCAGAGTCGCTTTTCTTGCATGGATCATCACGAGTTCCTCGAGTGTGCGCGGTTCGCGTATCCTAGTAGAATAAGACGCCGGATCAGGGATTCTGCCTAGATTCTATGGCAAAACCCGACGTCAATACAGTACCATGCAACGTTCCGTCCCGCGCGGACCGGCGAAACGTAGGTCATACGCTGGCTCGCGGCAGTGGCCGGCGCGGAAAATGACAAGATGAAAAAATCCCGGAAACGTGGTGGAGGGCAATGATGGTACCTACCCGACAACGGCTCTCAGTCATCGTCGGCATTGGGATTGTGTGTTTTCTGGCGGAACTGGCGGTTGGCCGTTTCATCAGACACGAGATTCAACTGCGCACCTACTCGCCAGACGTTCCCCGCGTGGAAATCAACGCTCCGTTTATTAAATCGTCCGACTGCGTAGTCGAAGCGATGGTCGAAGCCGCCCAGCTGCGTGACGACATGGTGGTCTACGATCTCGGTTGTGGGGATGGCCGAATCGTGATCAGCGCCGCGCTACACAGTGGGTGCCGTGGAATCGGGTTCGACATCGATTCGAATCGCGTTGCTGAAGCGCGCGAGAATGTTGCACTGCACGGCGTGAGCAAGCGCGTGCGGATCGTGCAGCAGGATATTTTCACCGTCGATCTGCGCAAAGCCGACGTCGTGATGGCGTATTTGCTGCCTTGGATGATGAACAAACTCCGCGCACAGTTCGAACAGATGAGACCCGGCTGTCGCATCGTCTCGCACGACATGTGGATCGACCAGGTTGCGGTCGACAAGATCATCTCCGTACCCACCGACGAGCAAGGCGCACCACATATGGTATTCGTGTATACGACACCGCTCGTGCCGGATCCGGCGATGCCGCGTGGTGCGCCGCCTCGACAGGCAAGAAACGAGGCGCCGCAATGACTGGGACCATGTTCTCGATCAAACCGCACCATTTCGTTGATATTCTGTGCGCGTTGGGCGATGGAACCGATCAGTTCGTTCCCCATCCCTATGGTCACGCGGTCCATAGCGTCGCACGGCAGTTGCTCGATCACCCCCACATACGGGTAAAAATCGAATTGCACGCGGACTCGATTTGCGCGCCCTGCTGCCACAACATCGATGGCATCTGCGATGATACGATCGACACATCTTATCGCCCCAACGCACCGGCATCCAAACGCGCGTGGAACTTGTTGATCGACCAACGGTGGTGCACGCGGTTGCCCGTTCAACAAGCGGAGATGATCACGCCTGCTGAGCTGTGTCGGCGGATCAGTGCCGCGATCGACACGTTGCCGGAGATCTACCACGAAATCACGGAACCTGAGCGGATCAGGCAACGAAGAGTGCGTCTTACCCGCGGCGTGGCCCGATTTCGCGCGATTTCCGATGGCGTCTAGCAATTTGTCTCGAAAGACGGTATACGTAGTGGCAACTCGGCGCGTCGTATGCTACGTTCGGACCTGGTTTATTGTGGCCATCGCCGCCGTGGTGCCACGCAGCAGCCCGTTCAGGAAAACCATCGAGCCCGTTTTTAGGAGAATGCCATGAGCAACGCATACCCCAAACTTCATAACGCGATGTGGCCCGGTTTGGTTGGCAAGGAAGAAGGCACGGACCACCCGCCCATTAGCTTGGATCGAATGCTCGAATTGACCGCCAATGCGGAAGTGGACGGGCACAAGTTCGAAGGCGTCGATTACTTCCTTTTCCATCCGCACACCGATCCGGATGCGAGTGACGATGAGTTGCGCGACATCGCGGATCGTATTGCGGCAGAGGGCCTGAACGTGGGCACTCTGGTTGCGCCCATCTGGCCCGGCACGGTCGGGGGATCCGCGATGGGTAGCGAGCAGGACCGGAAGAAGTTCGTGCTGGCCGTGCGGAAAGCGTGCCGGATCGCGCGGATCTTCAACGAACACGGCGTGCGAAAGTACGGCAATATTCGCATCGACTCGGCCGATAGCCCGGACAATTTCGCGAAGGATCCGGACGGGAACACCAAGCTGATCGCCAAGACGTTTCGCGAGGCTGCCAAGGTCGCGGCGGATCACGGCGAACGACTCGCGGCCGAAGGTGAGATCTGTTGGGCCGGCATGCACTCGTGGCGGTATATGGTCAATTTGCTGGAGACCGTTGACATGCCAATGATCGTCGGTTTTCAAGCCGATCAGGCCCACACGTATCTTTATCTGCTCGGTTACAACGCGCCGGAACACGCACTCCTGAAGGAAGGTTACAGTGAAGACGAGTTCTACGCGGCGTACCAGACGATGACCGATGCCCTGCGGCCCTGGACGATCGATTTTCACGTTGCCCAGAACGACGGCAGCGTGCACGGCACGGGGGCCCACGACAAAACGGGGCGCCACTGTCTGGCGGACGATCCGAACGGCAAGCTGGATATCGTCAAGACCGCCGGCTATTGGCTCGATAAAGGGCAAGATCGGGACATGCGGCACATTTGCTGGGACGGCTGCATGTTCTCAAACGCCGTGCTCGAATCCCCCGACACCTGGAATACGATCCTCGCCACCATGCTGAAAGTGCGCGAAGCCCACGGCTGGAACGAGTAGCGTGAGGAACCGAGGACGCAGGTCATCACGGGTCGTATGGGCGGAAATTTGATGATCTTGAATCAAGTTTTTGGGACGAGGTTTTGCCGCCACGGGAGTTGATG
>CAZSOG010000790.1:0-3438 GCA_964607555.1 uncultured Pirellulaceae bacterium
TGACGGATCCCGGGCGATCGCGGCCGTTGGGACCGCCGTGTTCGGGGTGCCGTGTGCGATGGACATCCTTGTCCGTCGGCACCCCGTCCACAACCCATGCGTGGTTTGCGATGTGAAAACTTGACTCAAGAACATCGAATTTCGGCCGATAAGGTCTCTAACGAGGCGCTGCCTCCAACCAACTGACGGATGCCAGCGCGGTGGAGACCTTCGGTCGCTGCCGTGCGGGGTCAGGAGACCCGCGCGCAGCACTAGGTCTCTTTACGCTTCCCATCCGCCTACTGCGGGATCATCCCGGTGGCTCGCGTGATTTTGCACTACACGCGCCCGCACCCCCACATCTTCCTGTCCCATATCTTCCTGTCAGTCCGCCTATGGCAGATTTATCCCGGTAAAACGGTGATTCCGCGCTACCTGCAGCGCTCGCCCGACATCAACTCCCGTGGCGGCTGAACCTCGACCCAATAACTTGACTCAAGATCATCAAGTTTCGGCCCATAAGGTCTCCAATCGTACGTCGCCGCGGAGTTCGGTTACCCGTGAACGGCTACGATAAGGCTCTACCGCCCCACAACTATTCCAGGTGATGCCAGAGCGACCGCCAATAGGCCGCGTCGGTTTGGAATACGTCGATTTTTTCGCCGGATGGATCGACGTTCGCTGGGAGGATGCCGAATCGTTGCATCTCGCGCACGTACTGCCAGTTCGGTTGAAACCCGGGCGTCCCCCATCGGGGCTTAGTGTCCAACATTTCTTTGCCCTTTCGGATTCCGGCCAGCAATCGTTGGTAGTCTGGACCATCGGTGTCGGCGAAAATGGCGCCACAGCTCCCCCAGCCGCCCGCCTCCTTGGCCAGCGGCCCCAGCAACAATGGCGAAAGGTCCGGGTGCGTGAAGTTCAGCAAGATATGCACGCTCAGACGCGCGATCGGGTCGTTCTCCAACACGACACGTTCATAGACACCGGTCGGTCGAGTCAGGCCACGGCGGTTCCGCGCCGTGATCGGATTGAACGGGATCGGCAGCCCTTTTTCGCTGCGCGGGTTGTTCAACACGTGGCATTTGCCGCAGCGTCGTTGCAGGACATCAGCCCCCAAGTGCAGGACGCGCGCGATCACTTCATACTCGCGCGTTTCGTCCTTCGCATTGCGCAACCCTCCGTAGCTGCCGGCGAATGGCGCGCCACTCTCGATCCAGAGCCAGACCGTTCGCCACTGACGCGGAGTCACTTGCACACCATGGTGACCTGGCTTCAGCTTGTCCAGCAACGGGCTGGCCGAGCTGCCAATCGTCCGCGGCGGGTAGTTCCCCAACCCATTGCGTCCATCGGCCACCTGCAAGTGTGCCAGTAGACTGAAATAGCTGTGCGACCATTCCGGGCCCAGATCGCCAGCCAGAATGACCTGCCCGTCTCGTTGGTGGTAATTGTGGCACCGTACACAGTGCTGGTCGAGGATGGGCTGGATATCCCGAGTGAAATCGAGCACATCGGGAAAATCCTCAAAGGGACGGATCTGGCTCGGCGGCCGGTTTAACGCCTGAACGTGCATGGGAAAAGGTGTCTGGTTACGCGGTTCATGGCACCCCACGCAGCCCGCGTTTTCGCCAGGCATGACCGTCGTGAAGCTGTGCATCCGCTGGACCGACAAGTCGTTTTGATCGAGCGCCACGAAAAACACCGGCCGGCACGCGGGAACTTCAAAATACGCGGAACCATCCGCTTCGACCGGGACCGTGCCCAAGACACGCTCGAGCGTGAACGTGCCGAGCCAGGACACGAGGTCCGGTCCGCCGCTGAAATTGACCGGCTTCGGTAGCACTTCGAGCAACAACAGTTTCTTGATGTCGCCACGCGCCACGCCCTGCATGTGCCGGCCCTTATAGACATCGGCCAACATGATCCGGCCCGTCGTTTTCGACCAGTCGACGCGCGACGCGACGATCGGTTCGCGCGGGCGGGCCATCACCGGTCGTGGCTCACGCAGATCGCCTGGTCCATTCCAGGTGTACAATGTCTTCGTTTTCCCTCTGCCATCCATTATCTGAAGCTTCTTGCCGCGTGCCACCAGAAAGCAGTTCTCGGAAAGTGGATACGGATCTTCGATCAGCGGCCAGTTGTGCAACCGCCGTGCCGCCGTCGGATCGTCGGGACCTTTATCAAGCGACAGAATCGTCGCAATCCCCTTGTGGTCCGTCACGCCATGGCCTGGCGAGAAACTAGCCATGATCTTGTCCGAACCAGGAATTGGCTTGGCGTCAATCATCACCGTTCCAGGGTGCATGTTGCCAAACAAAATCTCCTGGCTCGTCCCGTCGGCGTTCATGACCCAGAGATGATGAAATTCGACCTGGCTGCGATCCACGTACTCCCAACGCGTGTACAGAATGCGGCCGTCGGGCAGCACCCACGGCGTGTTGTCATGTTCACCGCTATACGATAGACGCCGCATATCGCGCCCGTCCGCATGACACCGATAAAGCACGCCAACCTGTGTCTTCCAGCAGTTCACCCACGACCGACAACGCGTCGACACGAAAATAATATCACCATCCGGAAGATAGCACGGTTCGTAGTCGTCGAATACGCCCGAAGTTATTTGCCGTGGCCCGGTGCCATCAATACCGATTTCGTAGAGATGATAATAATCGGTGCCGGCTTTACGGTAAGAAAACAGGACCTTGTGGCCGTCATAGTCGACTTGGGGATCGCGAACGGAACCGCCCTTAGCGTCCAGAAGAACGGCGACTTTGCCGGTACGGACGTTCAGCTTGCACAGTTTGCCGACGCCCGGGTTGCCATTGCCCGCATAGGCCTTGTGCTGTTGGTCTTCACAGTAGTAGCCAATGTTCGCATACCAGTGGGGATCGTTGTACGGCAGCCGCACCGCGAAAACGATCTCGTCGAACTGCTGCAGCGGATCGCCGGCAGCCGCCGGTCGAACGACGGGCTGCTGCTTCGCGTTCGATGCCGTCACATGCACCGATAGACCCGGGGCAAACCAAATCACGCAAAGCAAGGCTGGAAGGAAGACATTTACGCGCATCGCGCAAACTCCCGAGTTGGATCGTCCGTGATTTGTTCACGTCCGCCGGTCGCCGCCCAACCGTTGGGTGCGGCCATTCGACCCCCATGGATGACGCCCCTATTGTAGCGAATTCAGGTCCCGACGTGGTAAGAAATCAAGCCCATGGATCGTTGTGTGGCTTCAGCGTTACCGAGAATCCCGCCCCCCCTTAGCGAGTTTTCTCCTCCTTCTGTTCACGCGCAAGGTGCGACCGCGACTTATTTTCCGCTTTTTTGAAGGCTTTCACCTAGGGTGTTGAAAATACGGTATTGTAGCGCAATATGTTTCTTCCGGTTTTCCTGTCGTTTGTCAACTATCAACCCGCCGCCCGCAACTCGGCTGCCCTCCCGCCCCCACCGAGACAAGCTCGGTGG
>CAZSOG010000791.1:0-3427 GCA_964607555.1 uncultured Pirellulaceae bacterium
TCCGGTGACAATACAGCGTCGCGGTAGGCCGCATCCTGTTCGTCGAACAGCTCGAAACAAGGCAGACTGACGACGCGTGCGCGAATCCCTTCGGCGGTGAGTATCGTATGGGCTTGCAAGCAGAGCGCGACTTCACTGCCGGTCCCCAGCAGGATGACATCGGGCGCCCCGCCCTTGGCATCGACCAGAACATAGCCACCGCGGGCCACGCCCGCCGCGTCGGCGAACTGGGCCCGGTCCAGCGTGGGCACGGCTTGACGCGTCAGCACGATCGCGGCGGGGCAATCGGTGTGTTGCAATGCCGTGCGATAGGTCTCGGCCACTTCGTTGGCATCGGCCGGGCGAAAGACCAGCAGGCGTGGAATAGCGCGGCATGCCGCCAGCTGCTCAACCGGCTGGTGCGTCGGTCCATCTTCGCCTAGACCGATCGAGTCATGCGTGAGAACATAGAGTACTCCCTGCCGCATCAGTGCCGCGAGGCGCATTGCCGGGCGCAGATAGTCGCTGAACACGAAAAAGGTTCCACCGTACGGCCGCAGACCGGAAAGTGCCAGGCCGTTACACGCCGCCGCCATGGCATGCTCGCGAATCCCAAAGTGCAGGTTTCGGCCACCGTGGTTCTCCGGCTCGTATTGTCCCGCGTCCTCCGCCTGGATCAGTGTCATGTTCGACGGCGCCAAGTCGGCCGAACCACCGACCAGCCAGGGGATTGTGGTCGCGAGCGCGTTGAGCACTTTGCCCGAACCGACGCGCGTTGCCATGCCCCTGGTGTCCGGTTCGAACCGCGGGACGCGCGCTTCCCAATCGACGGGCAAACAGCCTGACCAGATCGCGTCAAGCTGGTCGGCTTCACTCGGAAACGCGGCTCGGTATTGCGCGAATCGTTCATTCCAAGCGGTGCGCGCGGCCGGGCCACGCTGTCCAATTCCCTCGGCGAAATGAGTTCGTACTTCGTCCGGCACGTGGAATTTCGCGTCTTCCGGCCAGCCCAGTGCCGCCTTGGTCAGGCGGACTTCGTCGTCACCCAAAGGTGCTCCGTGGGCCGCCGCCGTGTTGGCCTTGTTCGGCGATCCGTACCCGATCGTGCTGCGGACCACGATCAAGGTTGGCCGCCCGTGTGTCGCGCGGAAATCCCCCAGGGCATTCGAGATCGCGTCGACGTCGTTGGCGTCCTCGACCGTGATCGTGTGCCACCCCAAGGCCTGAAATCGACCCGGCACAAACTCGCTGAACGCCAGTCTGGTATCGCCTTCGATCGTGATGTGGTTATCGTCGTAGATCCAGCAGAGATTCGACAGCTTCAAATGGCCGGCAAGCGACGCGGCTTCGCAGCCAAGCCCCTCCATGATGTCGCCATCGCTGCATAGTGCATACACATCGTTGTCAAACAGCTTAAAACCGTCCCGGTTATATCGTGCAGCGATCCACGTTGCCGCCATCGCCATCCCAACACTCGCCGCGATCCCCTGCCCCAAGGGGCCCGTGGTCATTTCAATACCGGCCGCCGCGCCAAACTCCGGATGCCCCGCGCACGGGCTGCCAAGCTGGCGAAAGTTCCTGAGGTCATCCAACGAAATCGCCAAATCCGAAGTGGTGCGGCCCGTGGCGTCGATGCGGCGCACTCCGGTCAAGTGCAATATGGAATAGAGAAGCATGGAAGCATGGCCACACGACAGCACAAACCGATCGCGCACCGGCCAGTTCGGCGCTGTCGGATCGTACCGTAAGTGCTGATTCCACAACGTATAAACGACCGGTGCTAACGCCATCGGCGTGCCGGGATGTCCGCTGTTGGCTTGCTGTACGCCGTCGATCGACAGCGTCCGAATCGTGTTAATTGCCAATTGTGCAATTGTCGCTGGTGGTTCAGCCATCCGCTCACGTTCTTCTGCTGAAAAAGGGCCTCGAACAAACAAGTGACGAACCAAGCTAGTCTAATCGGTCCGCTTTGTCCCCGTCAATCCGATGAATGTCGAGACGATTAGGGAGTCCAGCGTCTGGCGGGAGCGGACGGTCCCGAAGCGTCAAAAACGCATTCGGGGGGTTACGCCATGGCCGGTTCATTCAGTTTAATATGTGTGTATGTGGTTCTCGATTCGAAAATAACACAGGAGACCGTTATGAAGGTGCAGGCACTGGCGATGATCGCGATCTGTTTTGGATTGGCCCTATTCTCATGGGCCCAGGATAAGAACGCCCCTGGGGCCGATCAAGCGAAAGTCGATGCCAACGATGTCAAGTCAATCAATCAGTTCGTCGGCAGCCAACTCAATGCGGCCTTTCGGAAGTCGCGCCAGGATCCCAAACAGGCGCTGAAAATGATGGATGATTTGTCGGCGACCCTTGAGGGCCTCAAGCCGACCGACCCGCAAGCCAAAATGCTTGTTATGCAGGCCAAGGCCGCTATCAAACGCTATCGGGTTCAGGTCCAGGCCCAGGCGATGTCGATGGATGAAGTGCTCGCCAAGCTGAAAAAACAGCCGACCGATCCAACCACCATTGAATTGTACGGATCCAAGGTTCTGATGGAGGCCGGACCGATTGCTTCCGATGAGCCGGAGCGCGCTGAAAAGACACTGAACGAGGGGAAGAAGTACCTGACCGATTTGCGCGAAAAAGTGAAAGACAACAAGGATGCGACCAAAGCGATCGATCGGGCAGAAAAGCAATTCGGCCAAATCGAGCGGATGATCGCGTCGGCGAAGAAGCTCAAGGAACTGATTGGGAAAGACGCCACGTCGTTGACGGCTGACGCCTGGGTGAACGGCGCGCCGCTGACCGATGAGGAGCTCAAGGGCAAAGTCGTCTTGCTCGACTTCTGGGCGGTCTGGTGCGGGCCGTGTGTTTCGACCTTCCCGCACTTGCGCGAATGGCAAGAGAAGTATGCCGACAAGGGCTTGGTCATGATTGGTGTGACCGGCTATTACAACTTCATCTGGGATGCCGAAGGCGAACGCGCCAAACCATCGAACGACAAGGTCACCGAGGCGCAAGAGCAGGACATGCTGAAACAGTTCGCGGCACACAACAAGTTGACGCATCGAATCGCCATCGACAAGGAAGGCAAGATGGCCGACTTCTATGGCGTCACCGGAATCCCCCATGTCGTGCTGATCGATCGCCACGGCAAGATCCGGCTGATCAAAGTCGGCGCGGGTCCCGACACGGCCACGGAAATTGAGGCGATGCTCGAGCAGCTGATCGGCGAAAAAGCCTAACGCGGCCTTCGGCCGCAAGGCTGGAGGCTGGAGACTGAAGGGTTTGTGGCGTAAGGTCTCGGGAAAAACATGCGCGCACCGTGCGCGCGTGTTTTTCCCGAGACCTTGCGCCGTGCACCCTACAGCCTTGCGGGCGCAGCCCGCGTTATGATTAAGAGCCTGTAACAAAACTCAGCTTCTAAGATGTACGATGGACGTCCACGTCCGTC
>CAZSOG010000792.1:0-3426 GCA_964607555.1 uncultured Pirellulaceae bacterium
GTACGATTGGCCGATGCCACGGCGACCATTCTCGCGGCGACCGGACCGGTTGGCCAGCGTGCCGCACTGCTGCTCGCGCGCGCCGGCGCAAAGGTCATCGTGACATCACGGCGTGTCGAGCGCGCCCAGCAATTGCGTGATGCGATTGGGGACGCCTACCCATCGGCATCGATCGTCCCACGCCAGACCCCCGCGCCGGATGAAGCTGGCAAAGTGCTTCGGAACAGCCAGCTCGTGATCGCGGCGGGGGCTGCCGGCACCAAGGTGCTCGCGCGCGATGCATGGACGACCGGCCCGGACCTGAAGGCAGTGATCGACCTGAATGCCGTCCCGCCGACGGGAATCGAGGGGGTCGAACCTGGTGACTGCGGTGTCGAGCGCAGCGGTCGCATCTGTTACGGCGCGATCGGTGTTGGTGGACTGAAAATGAAGATCCACAAGCAGGCGATCCGCCGTCTCTTTGAATCCACCGAGCACGTACTCGATGCGGAACAAATCTACGATATCGGACACGCGCTCGAATCGTGATCGCCCGGTCCCGATCCACAGCGCTCGGCATGCGTCCGGCACGATCGGAATCTCCCGCACATTCGGCACGGCGCGGTGCGATCCGCCGTCGCCATGTCTCGTGCAACTCAACCCGGCGCCTGTTTGGCTGGTACACTCAGGTGTCGTCTCCGGCTGGCGGATGACGCGCGCGGTGAATCGATCGAAACACTCTGTGGAATCAATGTCATGACACGTCGGATCTTGTCTGCCGTTCTCGTACTGGCACTACTTGCGTTGGGTCCGGTCGCGGGGGCGGGCGCCGGGGAACACGCGTATCTGCGTGCCCGGACGATGCCGAGCTATCTTATCTTGCGCACACCGGCGCGCAGCGACAAGCATCACAGTTACAGCCCGGCGCGCGGGTACGGAGTGACCACGAGTCCTTACGCCTATGGCTGGTTCGGCGCCCGGCCCAAACGCCATTGGTCGCGCAGCACGGGCTATTTCGGCGACTATCTGCAGTGGTCGCTACGCTAGTTGGAGACGCGTCCATCCGCGCCGTCGATGGAGGCGGACCTCCCAACGTGCCTGCCGGACACGGCAATGCAAAACACACGGAAAAACACGGGTCCAACACAATGGCAGTCCAAAACCCCGTGAACGGTTACTACCGACCAAGCTCGTCGGCGATGCGCCGGGCATCGTACAATGTGCGCAGGGCCGCACGAATCGCCGCCGAGCTGACGGATACCGCGCGCGCCTGTTTTTCGCTGTAGTAGTAGTCGGCGGTGAGTGACTGGATGTTGCCATCAAAGATCAGGCCGACTAATTCGAGATTACGGTTGACGACGGGGCTGCCCGAGTTGCCACCAATAATGTCGGCCGTGCAGACGAAGTTCATTTGCGTGTCAAGGTCGAGTTGGCTCTTTCGATCGCGCCAACGTTTGGGCAATTTCCACGGTTCCCGCGCGGCATGAACGCTTTCGTGCTGGAAGGCTCCGGCGAACGTTGTCCAGGGCGCGACGGGTTGACCATCTTCGTGATAGCCGCGTACGGTTCCAAAGGCGAGTCGCAAGGTGAATGTGGCATCCGGATAGGTTGAAGTCCCCTGCGTTGCGAAGACCGCTTCGGCAACCTTGGCGTAGGCTTGACGTTCCTCTTCCTGGATTTCCTCCTGGATTTTGCGCAGGCGGCGTGATTCCGGGTCCACCAGCGCGGCAAGTCGAACAAGGGGGTCCGTGCATGCATGGACCGCGTCCTCGCCACCGTCGGCCAATTTGCGCCGATAATCGACCTGATCCAACTGGGTGGCGGCGATCAATTCGGCGGCTCGATCCGAGGGGCTTTTGCCGTCGAGCACTTTCAACACCCACGGATCGTCGCCCCCGCGTTGCTCCATCATGAACCCAATCAGGTCGGCCAACTTTGCCTGTTCCAAGTCCTTATAAATCGGTGCGGGCGAAAACAACTGCTGCAAGAGCGACTGGCGATTCGAATCGCGAAACTCGCGGAGCCGCTCCGGACTCGGCTTCTTGTCCTCGGCGGCCATGCGCACGAGCGTCTCGGCTGTTTGATACAGTTGAGTGTTGAGCGAAACGCCTTGACCCAGGAGCTCTTTGCGACGCTGCTGCAATTTCGCGATGCGGTCCCAGGCACTCGCTAAATCACGTAATTTCGGGTCAGCGGCGATCTGTTTGAGCAGGTCGCGTTCGGCCTGCTCCTTGTGCCGCATGAAGTTCGGGTCCTGCAGACCCTGAAGCATCCCCGTCAATGCTTTGCGCGAGTTCTGGAACCCGAAGAGTTCCTCGTGCGCGCGGCGTTCCCGCTCGGGGGTTTCCAGGCCAAACTGCTGGAGCAGGATTTCACGCCGGCGAATGAAGTTCAACACGTAGGGCAACCGGGCGTCGCGCTGGTGCTTGAGCGCCGCCAAGGTGAAAATCCGGTTGGTGCGGCCCGGATTGCCGGACACGAAAACAAGTTCGTCCTGGTTGACGCCGTGGTCGGACCACTTCAGGAAGTGCGGGATCTTGGCGGGCTTGCCGTCCTCGTACACGCGAAAAATACAAGCGTCCAGGTCGTAACGCGGATACTCGAAGTTGTCGGCATCGCCACCAAAAAACGCGATCGCGGCCTCCGGCGCCCAGACCAACCGCACGTCCGTATACTTCTTGTACCGGTAAAGATGATACTTCGCGCCGCCGTAGAGTGTCACGACGTCGCTGCGCAAACCGGTCGATTCAAGCGATTCGTTCTCGATCTTGGCCATGATGGCGCGGCGTGCCAATGCCGCTGCCGACGGCGCCATGTCCGAGCTGACCGCGTTCTGCACACGCTGCGTCACGTCCTGAATCGAAATCAGCTGGTTCAGTTCCAGGTCGGGCGCGGGAATCTCATCCGCCAGAGCCTTCGCGTAAAAGCCATTTTGATAGTAGTTGTGGTCGGGAGTCGAGATCTTCTGGAGCGTATCGGCGCCGACGTGATGGTTGGTCAGGACGAGTCCGGTGCTGGAAACGAAGGATGCCGAGCCGCCCGAATTGAATCGGACGCTCGCCTTCATGAGGTGGTCGGCCCAGTCCGCCGTGGGCGTGAAGCCGTAGCGCGTCTGCAAGGTCTTGGCCGGTAAGTCATGGAATAACCACATGCCCTCGTCCGCCGTCGTGCTCCCGGTGGCTGCCAGTACCAGCATGATGCCCCCTAACAAAGTGTGTGTGCGTCGGTTCATGATGAGCTGCCTGTTTCCATTTGTTGGTTGTGGCGTCGAGTCCTGTGCGCGGCGGTCGCGCGGCGGAACAACTGGAAAACCCGAGTTTATCGTTCTGTCTGGAGGCCCACAACCGGTAGAGTGCTGGTCACGAGATCGGATTCGGCTATATTGGATTGCCATTCTACAGGCGGTTAGGTTCGTCCGACTGGATAGTAAATTGACGCGGTCCGTTC
>CAZSOG010000793.1:0-3415 GCA_964607555.1 uncultured Pirellulaceae bacterium
TTATTTCTTATTTTCTTCCTTCCAGGATTAAACCATGTCCGACCCCGGATATCTGCTCGGCGTGTACCTGCATTTAGCGCGGGCCAGTCAGCAGCGCAACCGCCCGCACGTCACCGACCGGCTGCTGACCGTAGCGGCGGCCACGGCATCCGAAATGGGCTTGCAGCCGGTGGCGGATTATTGCCGGTCCCTGGTCCTCGCACACAATCCGCACCACATGCTCCGGCGCTGGCCCACGGTGCGCGCGGCGCTGGAGCAGGAACCGTTTCAGGGGCTGCTGAAACAGCTTCGCCGCCGCTATCCGATGGAGCGCGCCGAGCGACTGCTCGAGTCGCTCGACCTGCAGCTGGGCCATGAACGGGACGCCTATTTTTCCGACTATGAATATGCAGCCGCGCTACTCGGCACCACCCCCGCGCAGCTCGATCGGCAATTCCCCGAGTAAGCCATGATTGGGCGCGAATCCTGCCGCCGCCGGCGCGTGCGCGTTATCCCGCCTGGGCAATCTGACCCGGCATGGCCGCGTAGGGCCAAGTTCTCGTTCCCCGTGGCCGATCACTAGGATAACGGTTCGTGGTCCTCCCTGGATTCTTGGGCTGCCACATGCACGCACGGTGCGCGCGTACCGCCAGGTGAACATCGGGACCGCCGCACGGAAGCGCGAGGATAATCCCTTTGCAATTACGTCCTCCCGCATCAGGAGTATCGTGTCATGTCCAATACGGTTCGGCGTTTGCTATTGGTCGCGCCGTTTCTGTTGTCGATCGGCGTCCCCTATGTGATGGTGAGCGACACGATGAAGTCGACTCGCGGCACGGTCAAATCGTGGTTTTCCGGAGGTGGTGGGGGGGGCACCACGAGCCAGGTGGACCCGGGCCAGGCGTTACCGGAGTCGGCAAGCGGCGTGCTGCGCCAGACGGGGGTCACGGACCTGAGTCAGATCTTGCGATTCGACATCACCCCGCAGTGGGTATTGAGCCACTGGCCGCAGGTCACGACGACACGAGCCGCGGACAAGCTTGCGGGGCTTCGGGTCGCGCTGGTGACCGGCACGCGCCCCCAGGATGTCGCCGGCGCGCTCACCTACTACTTCAATAAGCAGCAACGGCTACAACGGATCGCGCTGTGCGGTACGACCGGAGATGCACGATACCTCGTCTCGCTGGTAACCCGCTACTACCAGCTCCAACCGGAACCGGTACCTGGAGTCGAGGTCTTCACGGCGAAGTGGAATGGTCAGCCGATCAGTGCCTTGGTGGTTCGGCGAAAGCCGATCCTGAACGTCGCCGATACGCTCGGTCGCGCGGAGGTCGAACTGGAGCTGAATCGGCCCGATAACTACGTGCGACTCAGTCCGGAATTCCAAAAGACGCTTGGTGGTGCGGTCGCGACCATGCGGCCGGCAGCGTCCCTCACCAAGACAACGGCGAAATCCGATGGCAAGCCACGTTTTCAAACGGTCCCGGGTGGCGGGATCGGCACGCTCTTCAGCGGCTATTAGATGCTCTCTGTCATGTTCGTCGATAAACCCAGACATCATGTACGTCCGCGCCCACACGAAAGTGGCGGGAGAGCGTCGCGCCTGAGCGAAAGCCCAGTTGCTCGAATTGCCGGCGTTTGTATGTGTCGACGGCCAGCGCGTAGACAAACTCGATACCCAGTTCCGCGCGCCGGCCCAAACACGCTTCAATCAGTTGCGGGACGTGGTCACGGAACCGTGGGTCGGTGTAGGCGTCAACGATACCGACATGCGATTGATGGGGGAAATCGAGTTGGCACAGTGTCGCGACCCCGGCCAACAGGTGATCGTCACCCAACGCGTACGCAGCGGCCTGTCGAGCCACCAGTTTGTCGTGCATGTGGATAAAAGAAAGCTCGGCGTCGAGGCCCAATCCGACCGGCTGCGCGCGGTCTTTCGACAGGGTATCGTGTTCCAGGTTATACAAGAAGCAGTATTGCGGCAACGTTCCAAACGAGATGGGCCGCACGGTGACACGCGCCGCGGCCAGCGTGCGAGTAAGTTCCGCGTGCGCGCCGGACGGCGCGCACATGTACCAATCCGTCTCATGGTACGCCTGGTTCGAGTAAAGATTCTCGAAGCCGAAGCGTTGGTAGAAATCGAGCGTGTAGCGCGTGGACGTAAACAACTGCATCACACGTCCACCGCGCTGGCGAAACTCCGCCATGGCGGCGTCGACAAGGCGTGCCGAGATACCGCGCCGGCGGTGGGCGGGAGCCGTATAAACATGACCGATCAGGCCCAAGTCCGGGGCGTCTTCCCGAGTTGTGTACCAAACGTGGCCGACCAACTCACCCGCGCGCCGCGCGATGAAATAGAAGTCGCGCGCGCCCGGCATGCCACCCGCCAAGCGCCGGTGAATATCACGCACCCACGGGTCCCCCTTGTGCCATAGGAACGTAACAAGCTCCATGCAATCGGCGGGGCTCAGCGGCGGGCAGAGCAACTGAATATCAATCGGCGCATCGTGCTGCACGAAGGAAGCCTCCAAGTCGTTTCGTCGGAATGAAAACGCTCATATTCTTGCCAGTTCTGCGCCGCGGGTCCCCGGTCGGACGGCGCCGTGCGAAGAGGAGGCAAGAAGATCTGTAACTGTTCACGGACTAAAAAAGAACACTAATCGATGCCAGATCTCGCTAATATCGGAAAACGTAACTGTTCACGGACCAGAAGAAAAAGAACACTAATCGACGCTAATCCCCGCTAATATCGGAAAACCTCATCTTGAAGTGCCTTCGACTTTTCTACGACCTGTCGGATTTATGTTGAATGTTGCGGACTTTCCAGAGCGGTATCATTAGTGTTGATCAGTGAAGATTAGTGTTCCCTGATCGCAGGCGTCGTGAACGGCCACGAATATCTCTTGGCACGAAAAAAAAGAACCTCGGATTCACGCATCCAACTCCGTGCCTCCGTCGTTCGGTACGCACTGCTTGACGGATCCAATAGCTGGATCCGCGGCCAACGCGTCGACGCACCAATGTAACTCATGGGGCGGAAATTCGCCAGAATGCGGGCCAAGGAAGGGAGGCATCTTTGGCGTCGTCTCTTGCAAACTCAACACGGCCAGCATACGATCAATCGTTGGATGCCGCCACGTCGTTGGGGACGGCAGACGTGGTGTCGGTAACACCGCGCGTCCCGCGTGCCAGAGGCTACCTGAGAGGTCCCGTCTCGATGCCGCTTCAAGAGCCATGAAAGAGTGACGTAAATGAGCAATAATCCCTTTGCGGACGATCCGATCGACGACAACCCCTATCAGCCGCCGATCGCGGAAGCGCAAGTGGTCGGGATCTTGAGCAACCGGCGCGAAGATTTGCGCGCGGTTGCGACGTATCAGCGCGGGATCATCATTTGTATCCTGATCTACTTGATATTCGTCTGTTTGCAGTTTGG
>CAZSOG010000794.1:0-3408 GCA_964607555.1 uncultured Pirellulaceae bacterium
GAAGACGCGCTTCGGTCGTTTCACCTCGGGCCCAGTATCTTGGGTCGGTGAAGTTCTGTGGCGTGACGCCCATGGTCTGCGTGAGCGTAGGTGCTTTTACCCCACCGCCGTCGCCCGAGATTCCGTGGCAGTATTGGCAATAATGACCATAGATTGCCTTGCCGCGAACGCGCGCGTCGGCCAACGGATCGGCGGGCTGCTCGTGAATCGCCAAACTCTCGATTTCGGACTTTGGAACGTGTGCGTCACGACCTTGGCCCGAGCGAATGGTGGCCATGGTCAGAAAAGCGAGGATATAAACGGCTGGGATGGCACCGGTCAGGGCGATCCGAATCCAACGTCCCGCCACGCTGTTATTTCTGGGGGCTGGCATGAACACTCTTCTCCGCTGCGAATTCGGGACTCTTGAGGCTCAGTAAATACGCCGTCAGGTCGGCGGCCTCGCCGTCGGACAATCCTAGATTCGGCTCGACCGTGCCGGGCACGAGTGCCTGTGGATCCTTGAGCCACTGAAACATCCACTCGCCGCGCAGTTTATCGCCAACCCACGTCCCCACCGGGAAACTCGGGACCTGGGCGGTCAGCGGCGGTCCAATGTCACCGCCCCGTTCGTTCACCTGATGGCAAGCAAGACAACCCTTCATGTCGAACAGGGCCTTGCCGCGTTGGACGTCGGCCTTGGCGGCGAGACGCTTCCAGGCAGTGCCGATCTGACTGTCCGCGAACACTTGTGAAATGTACTCCGCCATGAACCGTGCCTCTTCATCCGGGAAGTTGAACAGAGGCATGGCGATGGTGAGCGTGCGGCGCATGCCGTACGGTTCTTTCAGATACGCGTACAACCAGTCGCGATTGGCGCGGCTGCCTTCGAGCGTCAGGTCACTAGCGCGGATGTCACCGGAGCCGCGAATGCCGTGGCAGGAGAGGCAACGGTACTGTCGTTCGTACTGGCCGAAATCGTCTTGCGGATTGAAGATCACTTCGCGTTTGCGGGGGACGTCGTAACGGCGCGACGCGACGCGCTCCTCACTGTGACTCATCAGGGCGATCGTCAGCGCTTCGGCATCCGCTTCCGCCAGCCCAAAGTCCGGCATTTTCAGTGGGTTCAACAGACCCGCCTCGTTCAGTTTTTTCACCAGCCAGGCCGCTTGCTGGCGCGGCGGGGCATCTGGTAACTGGAGCTCAGGCCCAAGAACACCAGCGGCAACCGTGGCGGTCGGCGGACCGACCGGCGCGGGCTTCGGCGCCGCTTCGTCCGTTGCCGATTGGCCGTCCGCGGCCGCGTCCTTTTCTTCCGCCGCGGCGGTGCCGCCCGGTTGCCAACCGGGCGGCGTGGTCGTTCGCGCTTGAACTTGTGCCAAAATCCAAGCCAGGCGTTTTTCCTCCGAGCCGACCGGCAGCGGCGCCGACTTTGAAAACAACGCGGTCGGCTGCAGATTTTTCCAGATGGCGTCCGCCGGGTTCGCGATGATCGTTAGTTGAAAGTCACTGGTCAAGGATCTGGGCGATGTTAATTTGGTATAAAGAAAGTCCGGCAGCGTATGCCGCACCGGTGCGTCGCCGAACCCCAAATCGTGAACCGGCTTGCTACCGATGAATGTCAGGTCCGGACCCGGTGGCGGTGGCTGGTTCGGCCTATCCGTCAGCGCGTGGCAACCGGCGCAGCCCAATTCATCGAATAACAGCTGACCCTGCTTGATCCGTTCCGGCGGGTCGGCCGGTAGTGGCGGCGCGGCATCATCCGCATCCGCCAGGTCGAGGTCGACCCACTCTTCGATGGCGAACTGCGACAGATCCAGGGCTTTCTTGTCGCTGAAGTTGAACCGCGGCATCTTGGTGTTCGGATAGAAGGAGTGGGGGTCCTTGAGGAATTGCACGAGCCAGCGCTGGTTGACTTTGTTGCCGATCTTCAGCAAGTTCGGACCAATGTCGCCGCCAACGAGCTGGCCGGCACGTTCCAAGGTCACGTGGCAATCGACGCAATACGACTCACGGCGTAGCTGGTCGCCCGCGTCGTAGTCGCCCTCGGGCGCGGGCATGGAGTCGATCTTTTTGTCCCGGAAGGTCATCAAATAGGCGGCCAAGGCGTTGGCGGCCTGGGGGAGCAAGTGAAAATTCGGCATTTTGCTTTTCGGCAAGTAGTCGCGCGGGTTCATCAACCACCGGTTAAGCCAGCGCCGTGAAACCTTGCTGCCGATGCCCACCAGACGCGGGCCAACTCTTGCGGCGTCGAACGCTTCGCCGGTTTTGTGGCAACCAACGCAGCCAAGTTCATGGAGCAGCCGTTTGCCATGTGACAGGACGGGCGCTTGCGGGACGTCATCCTCCTGGTGACACTTGGTGCAGGTGGCTTGCACGAAATCACCACGCAGCAACGGGCGGTCCCAGTGCCGCACGTCGCCGTGCGCGTCGGCAACCGTTGTTGCCGCCCCCTGACCCTGGTGGCACATCGTACAGCCAATTTGTTGATACGGGTGGGAAGCGAGCAGATTACCGGGGTGGGCCTTGAAGGGGTTTGGCGCGCCATCCATCAGCGTGTTGTCCACGCCAGTGTGACAGATCGTGCAACGGTCCGCTACGCCCAACTCTTGGTTGTAGACCTGCTTGAACTCCAACGGCGTGGCGCCCGCGCTGGCCGCTTTGTCGGGATCCTTGATCTTGGTTTCCAACAGGGCATAATACTGTTCTTGCCAATGCTTCCACTCCGGCGTGTACTCCACCGAATAATTGATAATGCACAGTATCAGGATAGCCAGGGAGGCAATGCCAAAATACACCCGAAGGGTCATTTCATCACCTATCGAAAAGATTTTCAAACACCGTCAAGCTCAGATATTGAACCACGGTGTGTGGAGGATGTACTTAAGGTTCAACGTCAACCGCAACAGGATCTTGCCGGGAACGGCGATCATCAGCAACAAGAGAACCATGGTGATCACGTAACGTGGCCATCCCAGTTTCTTGCGAAACTCCGGCAACAGGATCGCGGGCAGCCATAGGCCGAGGCCAAAGTAGACCACCAGCCCCAGACTGCCCCATAGCGTCGGCAGGTTCCAGGTGACGGACAACGTCTGCTTGGGAATCGTCCAGTTTTCCCACGGCCAGTACCACGCCCAGCTCGGCCCGCGCAGGAACAGTCCGACCAGAATCAGGCTGAACCACAGCATGATCCCCAACGTGAAAACCGTCACCGCGAATTTCCGTTGACCAAAGGCGTACTCACCGCTCCCGCGGTGGTTGACGTCCAGGTAGGGGATCGCCGCCAGTCCAAAGACCACGATCGACGGAATCATGACGCCGGCAATCCAAGGGTCGAAGTAAGCCAGAAGTTCCTGGAGTCCCACGAAATACCAGGGGGCCTTGGCCGGATTCGGCGTGACCGCCGGATTGGCGTGTTCCTCCAATGGC
>CAZSOG010000795.1:0-3405 GCA_964607555.1 uncultured Pirellulaceae bacterium
CGGGTCGCGTGACGTCTGGATCGTGTACCACTCGGGAATCCACGGCTGGTTCGACGCGGCGGCGTGAAACCGAACGGCACGCCGACTCTCCGCCCCCACCTCGCCCAGTCGACACGATTCGACGTGCCCGTCGGCCGCGCGGCGGAGCAAACCGGCATCATGAAGATCCAACTTCGTGTGGTTGGCAAGTTGCAATGACTCGCCATCACCGACCAGTTCAATCGTCGCACCCAAGTCCCGCATCTGTTCACAATGGACGAACGTGGTCCGACTGGAAATCACCTGAAAACCGGTCAGCCATGCGTCACGATCACGATGGAAGACGATTTCGCGCGGCCGCTGTGTGGAGTCAACGGGCGGAAACGGCAAGGCCGCGGCGTCCGGATCATCGGGAAACCGAAACTCATAGCGCGACGCCAAGGAAGTGTAGAGTGCCAGGTACCGAGTCAAATGCACGCGGGTCCGCGCCGGCTGCATTTCCATAATCGCCAACTCCGTGCGACTCCGGGCGAAACCAATATCCAATTGTGCCAACCGGATCACGATCAGCGAGCCAACCACGGCGATCACCAACGCCGCAATCCACGCCCATTCGACCCGTCCGATCAGTCGAAAGAAGCCCCAGTTGACCGGCACGAGAATAAGCAGGTAGACGATCAGCACGCGGACAACGAACGCAGCGCGTGGGATCTTGATCCCCGCCGCCTCCTGCAAGACACGATGTGCCACTTCGGCGGCGCCACTGTGGTTATTCCAACCGCCGATTCCAGACTCGCTGTCCGGGCGCGAGCCGTCCACGTGCCAATCGGCATCCGGCGGCGCCTCACTGCCGGAGGTCGCACCGACATCGCGCGAAAAGTACCGCGTCGCGGTGCTGAACCGGGCATCGGCGGCCAGCGTGGGATAGTCATTCCAGACAACGCGTGGAATCCCGTACTTCCCGGCGACGAAACGCCGCGCGGGGCGGCGTAACAGAACGGCATTAAAGAAGCTGTCAAAGCTCGGCCAGTTCACGATCGCCCGGCTCGTCAGCCCGAATCCCGTCACGACAATGCGTCCGCGCCCCACACGCCGCTCGACCACGAGCCGGCCCGTTCCAGGGACGTACGTGCCCTGGGCGAGCGTCTTCAGCCGGACCCCGGCCAACGGCTTTTCGGCCAATACATTCAGGCCCATCACATCACCCGTTCGCTCCCGCCGCAACGACCATGCGCGATTCAACTCGGCCAAATCGGCCGGACCAAGGGCCGCCGCGCCTTCGGACAGCGCCGGCAAGTAAGGCTGCAGAAAACTATCTTTGAGCAAATCGATCGACCGCGGACCACTCACAATGATCTGCCCTCCCCAGAACAGCCAGTCGAGCAAGGCCTTTTGCTGGCCGGGCGCGAGGCGGTTGGGGTGCACGCCATCCCAAAGAATGTACGCCAGGCTCGTGTACGCGAACGGATGCGTCGGCAGACCAATCCGCTGCCGGCTGTCGGGCAACACGACGCGATAATAAACAACGCGTTCCACGTCACTGTTCAGTTCATCGTAGGGGGGCTGGACCGACTCGAGCTGCTTCACGTAGTTATACGCATTCGGATTGTCGGCCAGGACCAACAGCAAATACTGATAGGCTGGCATGTTGCGTGTGACTTGATTTCGCGGACTGACAACATTGCCGCCACCGACCGTGCGCAGCGAATGTTGCAAGAACACCTGGCGCATGCCTTCGGAGGTGACCCGTGGCATGAAGAACGTTGACGAGAGGAGTTTCTCTTGTCCCTTCGGAAGCGCGGCGGCGCGCGTCATCGTGACGTGATACTTGGTGCCCTCGACAAATACCGGACGCCCTCCCCGGTCGACCGCCGCGGTGTTGAATCGTCCACGAAAATCGAAATTATTCGCGCGCGCGGCAACGGCGGCCGTGACAAAGTGCCCAGGTTTCACGAAGTTGCCCAGCGCGGTACTGTCCGACGGCAAGGTCTGCAGCTGGCCAATTTCGAAGTCCGGCTTCTTTTTTTTCTTTTTTTGCGCCACTTCGCGTTTCTTGAGTTCTTCCTCGAGACTCGTTTGCTTCTTGGACGCAGTCGTTTTCTTGGTCTTTCCGCATCCGCTACAGCCGGGCAGCAGCACGAGTGCGACGGTCATCGCGAGACACGCCGTCCACCGCGACCAACGGCGCCGACGACGTACCGAGTCAGAAACGTCGAACGGGAATGCGACCATACCAAGGACACCCTATGGTTTCGACCCCGCGGCCAGACGTTGCTCAGTAATCTCAATGGCCTTGAGCAAGCCGCGTGCCTTGTTCATCGTTTCGTCATACTCGCGCTGCGGCTGACTGTCGGCAACGATCCCGGCGCCCGCTTGAACATACGCCTGATCGTCCTGAATCACGATCGTGCGCAAAGCGATACAGGTGTCCATGTTGCCGCTGTAATCGAGGTATCCCACGGCCCCAGCATAGGGTCCACGACGATGCGGTTCAAGTTCATCGATGATCTCCATCGCGCGCACCTTGGGCGCCCCGGACACCGTGCCCGCGGGCAGGCATGCGCGCAACGCGTCAAATGCGTCGCAGCCCGCCCGCAGCTGCCCCGTGACATTCGACGTGATGTGCATCACGTGGCTGTACCGTTCAATAACCATCACGTCCGATAATTGGACCGTACCATAACGCGCCACGCGCCCCACGTCATTTCGTCCAAGATCGACCAACATGACGTGTTCCGCACGTTCTTTGGGATCGGCCAGAAGTTCCGCCGCCAAACGGTGGTCTTCCTCATCCGTGACGCCCCGCTTGCGGGTTCCCGCCAACGGCCGGACGGTGACCTTGCCATCGACCACGCGGCACATGATCTCCGGCGAGCTGCCGACCAGCGTCACGCCGGGCATGCGCAGAAAAAACATGAACGGACTCGGGTTGACGACGCGCAGAGACCGGTAGATTTCGAACGGGGCGCACTGCAGTTTCATCTTGAGACGTTGGCTGATAACAACCTGAAAAATATCGCCGGCCCGAATGTAGTCGACGCACCGCCGGACGGCTTGTTGAAACGCTTCCGGGGCGAAA
Source organism: uncultured Pirellulaceae bacterium (assembly GCA_964607555.1). Taxonomy (GTDB): domain Bacteria; phylum Planctomycetota; class Planctomycetia; order Pirellulales; family Pirellulaceae; genus JAJSAJ01. The sequence continues at coordinate 3,059 of CAZSOG010000795.1, forward strand.
TCCGTTTCCCATGCGAGCGTCGGGTCCCCCGCCGTCCCAATGTCCGTGGACGCCAGGGTTGTCGGGGTGGCGGTCAGCTGCTGGACCAAATCATCGACTTCCGCACAAGCTTCGGCGTACGCGGCCGCCGGATCTTCGCGGTGCCGGTCCATATGCGCCATCGCCAACACGTACATGGTCTTGCTGACATGATCAAAGACAACCATGCGATCGTAGAAAGCAAACGCCAGATCAGGCAACTGGCGATCGTCTTCCGGGGGATTCGGCAGATGCTCGGTGTAGCGAACCACATCGTAACCGGCGTATCCCACGGCGCCACCGGCGAACGGCGGGAGTTCCGGAAAATG
>CAZSOG010000796.1:0-3401 GCA_964607555.1 uncultured Pirellulaceae bacterium
AATCGTCGTAAGTTATTAGTGCAGAGTACCTTCTGAATTTACGAACAGACACTAGTTAGATTCTTAGCCTGCAGGATGCGCGCATCGTGCGCGCATGTTTCGAAGCGACGGGCGGGAGCGCGACCGAAGGAGGAGCGTACTCCCTTGTGGGTTGCGGGCCACCCGCATTAGGTCAGTGACGGCCATGTCCCAACGCTCGGCCGGCCGCGCTGCGGCTGGACTCCGACGGCTTTTCCGGACGCCGGAAGGAGCGCGCCGGGCCGCGTGATCGGCCCGGGGAGTGCCTGGCAGGAGACCGGCCAAACCCGGACGATCGCGAAGGCGAATGCGAAACACCGGGCAGGCCGGCGCGGGGACGTGCCGCGGTTGGCGCCCGGAAAGTAATGGACGGCTGGCCGCGGCTGCTTGACGCATGCCGGGAGTTGCCGAACGCACCGCGCGTCATGCTGGGCGAGTTGGACGCCGGCCGGCGCGGTCCGGGGAACGTGCGCGACGGCGGCGCGGGGCGACTGAAGTGCGGCACGGTCGGCGAAGTACCAGGAGATCGCCGCGCCGTCGTCGGCGGCGTCGGGCGGATGCGCACGGCGGGCACGCTGCTGGACGCCGATGGGAGTCGCGTGAATCGGCGCACGCTCGGATTCGAATGTACGGAGGGATTCACCGGCCGGCGCGGGGTACTCGGATTCAGACGTGGCGTCGAATGCGCGGCTTCCGGCAGATGGATCTGCGGGCGCCCGACGCCGGGCGTAACGCGGTCCACCTCATGCCGCGGGGCACGGGTCTGACTGGCAAGGAAATCACGCAGTGAAGGCGTCTGAGTGGCCGCGTGATTGCGCGTTGTTGCCGCGTTCGGTGGCAGGGCGCGGGGAAGTGGCGTTGGCTGGAGCCGCGATCGCGGCGTTTGGCGCGGCGGCACATTTGGTACCGGCCGCCGGCCCGGCGTTTGCGTCAACGGTTGGCGACTCTTGGCCTGCGACGGACCCGGCACTGACCGCCCCGCGCGCTGCCGGGCGGCTTCGATCGCTTGGCGAACGCGGGCTGTCGCCTGATCCGCCGCCTTCTGGGCTTCCGCTCGGCGGCTGGCGAGCAAATCCTGAATGGAACTCGCGCGGTCTTGTTTCCTGGGTGGACCGGTCTGATTGTGCGGCACCGAGTTCGAGTCTGGCGTCTTGGTACGTGCGTTGCCCAGTTGCCCGACCGGCGGTTGGGTCGCGCGGCCCAGCCGGCCGCCGCCCGGATTTGTTTTGGCAACTTCGCCCCTCCCTGTCCGCGCGCCGGGTAATGACCGAGGCTGTCCCGTGCCCTTGCGCGCCTTCTTGGCACGCGTGTCACCCAGCTGCGTGGCAGGTGGACGGCTCTTGCGGGCCGGCGCGCCACCGACCGGATTTGTCTTGGCAACTTTGCCCGGCCCCGTCCGCACACCGGGTAGCGACCGAGACTGTCCGGTGTCCTGCCGTGCCACGTTTTTTGGATTCCGCGACCGGGCCAGCTGGCCGCGCCCCGCTTGCACACCTGGCAACGCGTGCGTCATGCCATCGCGACGACGCACTCCCGGCGGGGTGACCTGACGGATCATGCGATCGCGATAGGCCGCTTCACGATGCCGGCGCGTCTCCGCCAAGCGCACCAATTCGTGCGATTGGCGGTGGAGTTGCTCGACCCGCGTCGCGGTGATTCGCTGTGGCTTCCAACCAACCTGGCCCCGCGTCAGGGACTGGTGCAGATCCCGTCCCATAACCAGGTACTGGTTCTGCAGCCCGATCGAGGCATGCACGGGCCGGTGACGTTCGCCCGCCCAGGTGTGCGCGGGACGGAGATCTCGGTGCACCGTGAACTGCTCGTGCCATCGGTCCACGCGTGCCACATAGTCAATCCCCTGCTGGCGATAATAGTGTTGATAGTATGTGTAGAGTGGCGAGTAGCCGCGATGCGTGTGATAATATTGCGTGCAGGCAAAATAATGTTGTCGGTAGGGCGCGGCGTAATAGTCGCCAAAATAGTAGTGGTTGCAACTTGGTCGCACGAACAAGTGCAGCAGCAGCGAACTGTAACCAATCCAACATTGCGGTCGGTAACGATAGCCAATCTGTCGATAGACCGGCGTGTGGAAATAGACCGGGGCAAACAGGCAACCGCGCCGCGTTAACGGATAGTCCCAGTAACCCGGCACGTAGACACAGCCGCCCGGGGTCCAAACATATCGACCGCAGACCCACGTCCAACCATCGTAATACGATTGCCAGAACCCGGGCCGCCAGCGATACTGGCTGCCCGATAGCAACCAAGATCCTGGAATCCAAAAATCATTCGCCGACGGTGCCGGGCTCGAAGGCCCAACCTCCAGGCTGGCGGGCGGCGTCTCTACATATTCGGGTTCTGATCCGCCGCGATTGCCCCAAAAACCTGACACCCATTGGTAACCACCGTCTACCGCCTGCCAATAACCGGGTACCCACTGACGCTCCGGCGGCGCGCGCCGCCACACACCACTGACCCAAAGAAAATCCTTGCGCTCGTCGTCCCAGAACCAGTACCCCGGGATCCAAGTAACATCGTCGCCCTCCGGCTTGACTTCGGGAGGAATCTCGTCAATTGCCGCCGGGGGCTGTTTCGGAACGATGATCCCCGGTCGCGGATCGGCGGATACCTGCTCGGCAAACCCTTCATGCACGGGGCCACGGGTCAACACGTCCGCGTCACTCTCGCCTGCCTTGGTGGGAGCGGTTGCGGGCATCGCCGGTGGTGACAATGCCGGTACGGGCGGCGCCGCCGACGGCAACTGGCCAACGGCCCACGACGCCGTGAGCCAGACCGTGATCGCACCCAACAAAATCACTTGGGAAAACCGTGTGAATCGCCACGCCCGACGATACGAATAATTCGGCGTTGGACGTGCACGTCCGGCACCCGCTCGTGTGTAGTGGCTCGACATGAATTCAACTCCATATGGCTATCGTTATCGTATCAATTATCGAACAACTGGGCCATGATCACGCACCGCGCAATCCGCAACAACAGAATCTAGAGCAAGTACGGTTCCCGAACCTGAAGCGCAATCTACAAGTCGTTGCATGGTAAATATTTATATTTGGATGCCGGATTATGTGCGATTGCTCGGACAGACAGAATATAACGTCATTTTGAATACACCGCGCAGTCTACTTGATGACATACCTGATCAGCCTGCGTTACTCTTCGCTCTCCCATGAGCGCTTGGTTTCTGGGGATTTGGCCTCCATGTCCCGACTCGCTGGAGTCAGTAGATCGCATGATTCTGCACTACAAGCCAGGATGAGGGTGGGCTGTTGAAAACCCCGGAATATGGGCAAACTGGAGGTACTGGATGATTGCGGTTTTGTTGCGCATTGGTGACGGTTGCGCCGCGGCCGTTGGCGTCTAAT
>CAZSOG010000797.1:0-3396 GCA_964607555.1 uncultured Pirellulaceae bacterium
CGATTCGCTGGATGGAAAAGTGCTGGGGACGCTGGTGAACTTCACCTGCCACCCCAACCTGCACGACCGCCGGGCCGGCAAGTGGTCCGCGGACTTCCCCGGGGTTATCGCAGAGCGGATGGCACAGGCGTATGGGAAAGAGGTGGTGACCGTCTTCACACAGGGCTGTTCCGGCAACGTGAACCCCACGGCGCAGTTTATCCCCGACTGGCGGGAGAAAGCGGCGGTTTTTGCGGCGGCGGCAGTGACCGCGGCCAGGCGAGCGAAGCCGATAGAGGGGCCGATTGCCGTGGATTACGCACGGCGTGATGTGCAGGTGCCACGCCGCAAACCCGCGGCCCAGCGTCAAGGCGCCGTTGCCCGGTTGGGTTGGCAACGTTCGCCAGGTGGCGCTGCGCCTCGGAATCGCAAAGTTCCCGTGAACGCCGCGCGAATCGGACCGCTGGGTATCGCGACCAACCCCGGAGAACTCTTTGTGGAATGGGGGCTGTCGGTGAAGAAACGCTCCCCGTTTCCCCACACGATTGTGTGCGAGCTGACCAACGAGTGGGTCGGCTACGAGCCCACGGCGCGAGGATTCCGGCACGAGGGTTACGAGACCCTGGTGGGCGTGAACTTCGTTGCGTTGGATGGGATCCAGACACTCGTCGATACGGCGGTGGAGTTACTGCAGGAGTTGTGGGAAAGGGACAGCCGCTAACCGGAAAAGAAAAGGGCCTAAGAAATGGCGTGGCACCGTTTCTTCTTGCCAGCTACGGTCAGGCGTTACCGTCGCCGTCCCCCTCTCACTTCTCACCTTCGGCCAGCACGGCGGCGGCGTGCCGCGCGAGGTGGCCGCGCAGGTCGTGCGTGTAGTTTTCGAGGATTTTCTTGCCGAGTTCGTGGTAGTCGCCGCAGCGGAAGAGGGCGCGGGCCAGCAGCAGTTCACGCAGTGATTCACGCCGTGGTTTTTCGGCGTTCGTGCCGCCGGGGACACCTTGCTGCTTGACCTTTTCAATGTCGGATTGAACGTGTCCCATCATATCTGGTTTGTTCAGTAGATCCGCCAGCGGTTTCGCGGCGGCCGGATCGCGTAGCAGTTCCAACGCCAGGCCGACGGCGCGATGATGTGAGAATTCGCTGCGTGCATCGAGCCGTTTCAACTTTTCAAGAATGGCCGGCAGTGCTTTGCGGTCTCCGGTTCGGCCCAGGCAAATAATCAAGTCGTCCAAGGGGCTAAGCGCGGCACCGAACTGGCCCATGCCCTTATAGTTCCAACCCTTATCCCACGTCTTGGCCTGTTCCACGGCGGCGCGCAAATCGGCCAGACCGTCATCTTGACCAAGGACGGCGAGCGCCTTCGCATAGACCAGGCGATCGTTTCCGGAAGCGGCGGCCAACGCAGTCCGCAACAACGGGATCGAGCGTTGGGGCTCGGCCATGACGACCGAAGCACCGGTTCCTTTCACGAGTCCACGAACGGCTTCCGCCAGCCGTTGCGTGGAAATGGGGTAGGAGTCCTTATCGGTAAGCACGGTGTCCGGGAGGTTACCAATCTTGACAAGATGTTCTTGCAGGCGTTTCACGTCGATATGGCGCACGGGAACACCAACGTATCCGGCCGTTGCCGCGGCCACGCCCGCGGCGTAACCCCCGTTTTGAATATCCGCCTGCATGCGGATCAATGGAATCGCGTCACGTTGGGCGCTGATACTGAGTCCGGTGACGATGATCCCTTCCAGGCCCTTGGGCAGCATCGCGCGGAACGGCACGGAGACGTAGACGCCCCGTTTTTCGGGATGCTCGATCAGAAAATACGGGTCGATCGTGTAACCGTGAGTATCAAAGTTACTGTAGGTTCGCACGACCGTGTCCGGGTAAGTGCGTTCATTGATCTCGTCGAGGATCGTGAGCGTAAAATCGCCGACGATCCGGCGCCGTTCGCGGGTATCAATCAAGCGACCGTGATCGAACGCGTCGGCATACTTGTCTTTCGAGAAAACGAACATCCGCCACATATCGAGCGGGTCCGTCTCGTCAACGATCGTGAAGTCGGTGTTGTTATAACTGCCTCCCAGCCGGCGGCCCGGCAGTCCGGTACCTTGCATGCCAAACTCGGTCGCGTCGGTATACATGCACTTGGCGCCGGCGGCCGCCGCGACATCCGAATTACCGGTCGAATCGACGACTGTTTTCGCCAGCACCACGCCACGCCCGTACGGCGTGGCGACGACGGTCCCGACCACATCATTCCCCTTGACGACGGCACCGCAGCCGAGCGTTCCGAACCAGAGTTCCCCGTGTGCCTTAAGCAGTTGCCGGCGATACCATTCCTTCTTCGGTTCGATGGGCCATTTCGTGGCGCCCTCCAGGACCGACGCGGTGAATCCCACTCGGTTGCCCCAATAGTAACTGGAGATCGCGCCTTCCGTACCAACTCCTCCCAGCCCGTACAGATACTCGACGACCAGCGTCTTGGCACCTTGGCGTGCCGCGCCGATACCCGCTGGCGCGCCTCCCGTGCCACCGCCGATCACGACGACATCACAGCGCCGCAGCACCGGAATCGGCCGCGCCTCCTGGTGAATTGTCTCGGCCCGGTGCTGCGTCCGAATCCCCGCCAGGCTCTCGCGCACGTCCAGACCCGTGGTCATGGGCCCCGATTCGGCGGCATGCTTTCCGGCGCTACGCACATCGGCCGCCAGGTGAACGCCCACGAGCTGTTTGATCTGGCGTGCCTCGGCGGCCGCGGCACGGCCCACTCGATTGCCCAACTGCATGAGTGCCAGTGGGCGCAGCAATTGCTCGGCCTGGGGTCGAGCGACATCGGCACACCCGCCAAGCACCCAGAGACGATCGATTTGCCGAGGGCGCAGCGCGGGTAACGGCACATCGTCCACGCCCCCCAACGGCCCGTCGGCGTGGGCCTGGCCGTGCATCGGATCGGGCGGCACTTCGAACAGAACATCCGAAGTGAATTGCTGGGCCTCGTCATAGGTCAGCGTGCGGGCCGTCTGATCCGCGCGCATGTAGTCAGCATAACCGGCCCCGTCCATGGGGATCGACATTGTATATTCAATCACGGCGTACTCGTTCGTGCCCGGTTCGCCGGGGTTCGTCAGCGCGCCGACAAACGGCGGTGCCGGAATGCGGACTTGCACCCCGGCTTTTTCGTGCGGCTTGCCACCGACCACGACGCGGCGAAACGTATGCATGCCTGTCGGATAGGGGCGGAATGAGGCACCGGCCATGCGCGCGACCGAGGCTCGAAACGTGGCATCGATCACGGTCTTGGCCAGCACCGCTTGCCGGCCGGCACGGTTCGCCATCACGACGCCGGCGATTTTTCCAGACTGGTCATGCAACACATCGGTCACATAACAACTGTACAAGTAATGCATACCTGCCCGAATCAGT
>CAZSOG010000798.1:0-3392 GCA_964607555.1 uncultured Pirellulaceae bacterium
CGCAACGATCGCGGCGTTGCGATCATCCACCTTGGGTTCGTCGACGATCACGTTGGCCTTCGACCATGATTTGCCTTGATCGGTGCTTTGCGTGAACATCACGCGACCGTCCGCCGAGTACCCGTGGATGGTCCCTTCGCGGAACACGCAGTAGAGTGTTCCGGTCGCGCCGGTCGTAACCCACGGCCATCCTGGATACTTGCCGGCGTAGAGGACGACATCTGGTTTCACCTTGGCTGCCTGTCTGCCCGGACCACCGGACCCGCGTGCCTCCAACGCCAACCCAATCGACATACCCAATGCCGAAACCGAGCCTTTGAGAAACGTCCTTCGAGTCACCATGTTATCGACCTCTCTGGGACCAATGTCCAATACGGGTGGCCCGCAACCCATACGGGAGCACGCCCTCCTTCGGTCGCGCTCCCGCCCGTCGCTTGGAACCATGCACCCACCCTGCGTGCATGCGGCAGCCTGAGAATCCAAGATACACCCTGCGCCGCGTTCCGTAAACGGTCACCTTGGAGCCGGGCCCTGCTTGATAAAATGGCGCAGGATCCGACGTGGCCGGAGTGGATAAAACCGGCAACGAAATCAGTCGATCAGGTACGCATCATGACATGTGTACTTTGTATCTCGAGCGTTCATGAGTGTGGATCAGCGGTTTCCAGTCCGCCGGACCGTGGCCACTGCTCGTCTTGCATGCGACTCAGATAGGCTTGTGCCCATGTGATATCGAATAGGCCAAGAGCGCTACTTGCAGCACACCGTTCACAATGTCGCTTGGCCGCGGCACGGTCGCCACGCGTCAAGTTCTTCATGGCAATGGTCAGCGCTGCCGCCGCGGCGGAAATTCCGACCGGGCCGTTGCGTCATTGCTTGGCAGCTAACTGGCGGGCGGTTAGAATTGAGACAAGAGGTAAAGAAGCACGCGACCGGGGACCTGACATTCCTTTCTCGAGAAAAACCGATGGCTACAAGAACTCCGCCCGTCACGGCCGAGCAGCTCTTGAGTATGACGGATGACGGGAAACGATACGAGCTGATTCAAGGAGCGTTGTGCATGATGTCACCAGCGGGGGGCCGCCATGGGCGTGTGGCGCACAATGCGGGACTGATCCTGGGGAATCATGTCCGCAACAACGGGTTAGGGGTCGTTTTCGCGGCGGAAACCGGATTCCTCATCGCGCGCGAACCGGATACCGTCCGTGCTCCTGACGTGGCATACGTGAGCAACCAGCAGCTGGAGCATGTCAAGGACGATGCCGGCTACCTACCGCTCGCGCCGGCGCTCGTTGGTGAGGTAGTCTCTCCGACGGATACGTTTTCGCAGGTCGAAGAAAAAGCACTGGGTTGGCTTGCGGCCGGCACACGATTGGTCCTGTTGATCGACCCAGCGACACGGACCGTGCTCACCTACCGATCAGAGAACAATATCTCGGTAATTGGTGAAGACGCGGAACTGGATGCCGGCGATGTAGTGCCCGGCTGGCATTTCCCGGTCCGCGAGTTATTTCGGTAGCCAACGGTGACATGGAGAAAGCCAAGAGGCACTTCACGATCGTCGTCCAAACGGGCAAGGTCTCGTGGTGGTCCTGTGGCGTTTCCCGAGCCATTTTGGCGTGCATGGCACGTGATCCCTCCTGGCCGCGGTGGGTCCAGCACCGCACAAAAACTCCGGCGGCGGCACCGGACAGCAGTAAATAATAACCGCTGACGGCGACCAGGGCGCCCAGCCACTCCCGGGCCTGAGCCTTGGGCTGTTAAGAAACGCTAAGTCATTGCAGAGAGTTTTGTTGCGCGTCGAGCTGCGGGCAGTGTCGCGGATTGCTATTCTCTTTGTGTAACGCCTTCGGCGTAAGGAGGTGGCACGGGACGTGTACCCAGGGTGCGCCGCCGCCCGTGGCTGTGCCCTGGCCTACGGCGACCCTTGGGCTGTGGAATGTAACCGCTTCGCGGTAAAGGCATGAACACCGACCGTGTGCCGATGGCCCAGGGGGTTCCCGAATTGTAACTGTTTAGTTCGACTGTTTGACTTCGATGCGGAGGCACAAAATGTCGTGTTGAGATTGCTCGCTTGGACACAAGATGTCGTGTCGACTGCCAGACATGACATGCGGATTAACTGGGCAATTGTTGGGTGTCTGCGATTCCGGCAGCCTGCATTTCCAGAGTTTCCATCAGGCTTGGCTTGGCCTGAGCTCAATACCGGCTTTTCGGCTGGTCCGGTTTGCGCTGCACCGGCTCGTTCTGGCCTGCTTTGCGGTAGAGTTCCAGCAATGTCCGGGCCCGCGTGACGTTCAATTGTGCCACGTCCGCATCTCGTTGTGCGTCAGCCATTTCCATTTGTGAGATTGCGTTGGAATGGTACAGGCTCGTCAGCAGCTCGCGTTTCTGCGCCGCGGACGTGGCGGCGATCTCCGACTTCTGCACTTCGATTTCCAGCAGCCGAATCTGCGCGGCATATTCGGCCCGCAGGACGGCAAGGTTTCGGCGGGCGGATTCCACCATGGCGGCGTTCACCACGCCTTTGTCTTCAAGTTGCGTCACGCGTTTGAGTTCCGCTCCTCGTGCGTCGAATCCACGCGCAAATTCTTCGGCGCTGCGCAGAATCAGCGACTCGGTCTCGATGGCTCGTTTCGTGTCGGGCGCGCTCGTTTGCGTGTCCTGCGTTGCGGGCGGGGCCCCGAACGCACGCGGCGCGGAAAACGCCCGTTTATCGAGCGTGGCTTCGAAATACACGAATGTCCGGCGTCCTTTCGTGGCGCACGCGAATGGACCAAAAACCGTTGGCTGACCGAATGTCGTTTGAAAGGCAGCTGTCCCCGGCCGCGGTGGCTGATCGGGAACCGCAAGGCCGCGGATTTCCCCAAAGAGCTCGTTGGGCCTGCTCGCGATGTACTTGAGCTCCAACTGAACGGGCGGGTCGTTAAGGGCAATAGAGCTGGACCGGTCATAGATTGAATTAAGGTCCACCGCGAAGCTTGGCTCAGCCACGGTTTTGACTTGACCAGCACGGACGAGCGTTTGCAGCTTCTTCCAGAAGTCTTCGCGGGCCGGGCGATAAAACACGTTGCCTGACGAAGTGGGTTGGTATTGGCCGCCGAGTTCTTTTGCCGCATCTGGTGTTGCTTCGAAAAAAGTCATCCTGATCTGAACTCGGCCAACAGAGGTTTCTAATGGGGGCAACGGATTCTCGGTACGCGTTCCCCGTACCGGCGTCGGCGCGGCCGCCGGTAGGTGTTTGGGCGCCCACGCCAAATCGGGATCAAGCAGTTCTTTAACGCGATGGTTGATGATCGCGTTTTTGATCCGTTCACGCGCGCCGATCTGCTGTTCGATACGTTGCAGTCGCTGGCGCAGTGCATCCAATTCCGCTCGCTGGAGGCGCTGGC
>CAZSOG010000799.1:0-3388 GCA_964607555.1 uncultured Pirellulaceae bacterium
CCACGTTCCCGTCACCGCCGGGTTTATCCCGGTGGAACGGTGATTCTGCACTACACGCGTCCCTCGCCCACACCTCCACTCCCGCGACAAGAGCCGCACCTCGTCCCAAAAACTTGACTCAAGACCATCAAATTGTGGCCCATAAGGTCTCAAAAACTAGGTTCCCGCCACGCACATGAAAAAAAGAGGCACGCCCGCTACGCGCCCGGCCGCAATTCGATTTCATCGATGTAGTACGTGGCGTTTTCCTTGGCGTGACTGGCGAAGCCGACCCAGTCGAGCCGCTGGAACTTCGGGTCGCATGCAAGCCGCGTGAATTCGCACGGCGTTGAAGCACCCGGCAGCCAAACGCGCAGCGTGTAATGGCCGTCTGCTGCTTCGCCGACGTCCATGATCACTTCAAAACGGACCCACTTCCCGGCCGGGATGGTCATGAGCACTTTGCCTTGATGGACAATCTTGCCCCCCGGCTGAATCGTGACCGATGGTCCGCGAACGTAGTTCGTTCGATAGTCGCGCCATTGGTAAGAAAACGCGGTCGCCGTGTCGATCCATGTTTGGAATCGGCCGATCATACGACCTTCCTGAAACCGGCACCGATAATAGATGTGCGGCGTGAACGAGTGTTTCTGTCCCGGCCCGCACGTGAACTTCACACTCCGGTTTCCCACCGCGGCCTGCTGCTCCGACACCCGGGCCGTGTACTGTGTCAATCGGGAGTCTTCGTCGGTCGTCGCGCGCGGCGCCGCGGCGCCGACGGGCACGTCTTCAAAACCTTCGACGAGCGGTTGGGGCGGCGGCCTGAAAACGACGCGATCGCCCACGACATCGCTTGTTCCAACCGCGCATGATCGAGCACGCACCGTGAGCGGCCGGTCGACACGCAATGGGGCACGATATTCGGGCGACGCCGGCCCAGGCTCCGTTCCATCCAGCGTATAGTGAATCGTGGCACCAGGATCACTGGTGGTGATGACGACGCGCACGGGACCGCGCAGCATTTGGTCCGACGCATGAATGTGCGTTCGAATCGTGCGTCCCAGATACCGATCGCGATACCCGGATTCCAGGCCGGCCCGGCGGCTGTCAAGCGGCTGAATACCAAGCGCTGCTGCCGGTGATTGCGCCGTGAACTGAAAATCGCCGTCGGCCAGGTTCTTGAACTGGGGATCTGCCTGGATGCTGTGTCGTTCGAGTCCCTCGGCACGCGCTGCCTTGAGATGGGCGTCCGCCCAATGTCGATCGAGCGTGCAATAGTAGACATTGTTGTCCATCTCGGTTTCGTTCAGCCGCGGTCCCGCACCGTGCCGTTGGCCACTCGGGCCAAAGTAATAGAGAACTTGATCTTTGCCACAACTGTACAGAGTGTTGCCTTCGATGCGCGTGCCCCGTATCGATCCATAGGGGAACACGATGTAGCCGCGATGACGCTGGACCGGCCGCAAGTCGGCCACGATGTTGTTCAGAATATCGTTGTCACCCTTGCTTATGATCCCTTCCCCGTATCCACCGGTACGATAGCAAATGTTCCCCTCGATGCGTGTCTGGTGCTGGTCGTCGTCGCAGCGAATCACCGCGTTCATGTACCGGCCATAACAGTGGTGGCAGTAGTTGTACCGGACAACATTGCCGCCACCCGTGCCGGAAATATAGATGCAGTTGCCATCGCCTAGAACCTGCATCGCGTGGTGGATATCGTTGTACTCAATCAGGTTCTTCCGGGAGTGTAGAAACGGCTCACGATGCGACCAGTCCGCGGTTCGGAACGTCGCCGGCAGTTCGTCCCAACGGACCGTTCGCGAACACTCTCCGGGCCCGGGCGCCGTTCGGCTGATCCGGCCGGTGGCGAGGATCGCCGTGTAGGGAATATCGTGGATTTCATTGTGAGCGATCCGATTCTCGCCGCTCTGCCAGGCGAAGATCGCACCCGAACCCCAGTATTCGATCCCAATGTGGTGAATGTAATTATTCAGCACCTGGTTGTTTCGATTGACATTCTTCGTGCCCGGACCGTAGCCGGCCAGCAGCACGCCCACACCGCCAAGATCGTGGATGTGATTCCCGATGATACGGTTGTCTTGGCAGTAAAGGTCCAGACGAATCCCGGCATGTCCCGATGCGACAAACTCGCAATTCTCGATCGCGCACCGCTCGGCACCACGAAAACGCACCAGCGCGGTCGGCTTGTCGAAGCACTCCCAGTCATGTTGCAGGCCCCATCCGGTGCGGCCATGCCAGGCATACCGATCGCCATGCGCGAACGTGATTCCGTTGAATTCGATCCCCTCGACCGGCCGGTCGGTCGGACCATCGTAGTCGATCGCGCCCTCGACTCGAATCAGCTCGGTCAGATGCGGGGTCACGATCGACTTGCCGGGCACGGCATTCTTCGGCCAATAGTAAAGTTGTTTCGTGGCTGTCACAAGCGCCCATTCACCCGGCTGATCCAGGTCCTCGAGACCATTTTCAATCCAGGCATTAGCGCGATCGGTCATGCCGTTGCGTCCCAGCGGGTAGGTCCCCGCGAGGGCGGTCGTCACGGTCGCGCCGTCCAGATCGATCCGCTTGACCGGCAACAAGTTCATGGTCCAGAAGTAGCAGGGCACGATTCGCAGCTCCAGATCCGAGACATCTCGATACGCGTGAACCTTGCCGGGTGCAAACCGGACCGTTTGATAGTCCTTGCTGCCGCGCGGAGTGACATTGACGGGCGAGAACCCGGCGCTCCGGGAGCGGGGCAACCGGGTACGATCGGCAAAGAGCGTACGAAACACGGGCCGATCCGAGACATCGGCGGCCCAGACATGTCCGCGCGCTGGTTGCGGCAATGCGTCGGGGACCTGATCCGGTTTTCGCCACGTAGTCACCGGCCGTCCGCCGCTGAACAAGGGCCGCTCGCCCGGGTACGCCGCATATTGGATCGTGTGGCCGGCGGCCGCCGAGTCTCGTAACGAGAAAACGACCGTCTCCGCCAGACGATAGGTACCGTCCCGAATCAGGACCTTGACATCGCGCGACGTCTCGTGGGGTAGCGCGCGCACGGCGTCCCGCGCACGACTCAGGGTGGCGAACGGGCCATCGGTATGGTCCGAATTCGGTCCGGCCAACGTTCCGCTCCACGCGTCATTACCGTCGACCGCTACGTAAAAATCCGCCTCTACGGCGGGCGTGCTCCCGGCCGCGACGCCGATCGGCCCGGCGAGCGCTAGCATGACCATAAGTGACATCATAAAGATACTCCTTGTCGTTCTGGGCTGGTGGCGAGAACTTGGGCAAACCATGGGCAAGTTAGCCGTGAAAATGGGTAACCGTTTAGCCAAGCGCGGTAGGAGAGCAACGCAGAGATCGCGGAGGAAGCAACGCAGAGGACGCGGATAGCCACGAAGAT
>CAZSOG010000800.1:0-3388 GCA_964607555.1 uncultured Pirellulaceae bacterium
GACGCTCTTGCGGATCCTGGCCGGTCGCGAGGAAGCGGATCGCGGGCACGTTGAACGCCACCCAACGGCGCGGCTGAGCTTCCTGGAACAACAACAGGAACTTGACCGCGACCGAACGGTCTGGGAGGAGGCGGCCACGGCACTCGAACATCTTGAGGCCATGGTGCGTGAAGCGGAGCGTTTGGCCCACGCGATCAGCACGGTGGAACAGACCTCCGAGCGAATTCGGTTGGAACAACGCTATGATCGGTTGCACCATGAGCTGCAACGCCTCGACGGGTATCATCTGGACCACAAGAGCGCGCAGGTGTTGACCGGAATAGGGTGCGACGCATCCGCGTTCCAACAGCAGGCGTGCAGCTTGAGCGGCGGCCAGCAGAATCGGCTGCACCTGGCCAAGCTGCTGCTGGAAAACGCCGACCTGCTGTTGCTCGACGAACCATCGAACCACCTCGATATGGAAGCCACCCAATGGCTTGAGGACTACCTGGTCGCCACGAAACAGACGCTGATCGTTGTCAGTCATGACTTGTATTTCCTCGATCGAGTGACCAATCGAACACTCGAATTATTCCACGGCACGGTCGACGATTACGTGGGCAACTTCAGTGCGTACCGGCGGCAAAAAACCGAACGACTCGAGGTCCAGCGGCGGACGTTCGAGAAACAGCAGGTGGAAATCGCCAAAATGGAAGAGTTCGTCCGGCGCCATCACTACGGACAAAAGCACGCCCAGGCGGAAGATCGGCGTAAACGATTGGAACGTCTTGAACGCGTCGCGGAACCGCGCGCGATTCAAGTACCCGCCATGGCGTTCGCCGAAGCCAGTCGAACTGGGGATATCGTGTTGCGCGTCGAACACTTGGCAAAGCGGTTCGACCAGCCGTTGTTCGAGGATCTATCGTTGGACGTTTTGCGCGGCGAGAAATGGGCCGTGATGGGCCCCAACGGGTCGGGCAAGACCACGCTGGTGCGCTGCTTGCTTGGCGAACTCGAACCCGACCAGGGAAAGGTGATCCGTGGCGCCGGCGTCAAGATCGGATATTTCGACCAACACCTGTACTGTCTGGCCGACGACGCACCTGTTGTGGATGCCGTGCGTCCGGAACACAAAGAGCTGTTCGAAGGCCCACGTCGCAACCTGCTGGCCCGCTTCGGAATTACCGGCGACCTGGTTTTCCAACGCGTGGACGAGTTGAGTGGCGGCGAGCGGAATCGTGCGGCTCTGGCGCTGCTGGCGGCCGAAGATGCCAATCTGCTGGTCCTCGATGAACCAACGAATCATTTGGACCTGTGGGCACGCGAGGCGCTCCAGGCGGCGCTACGCGGATTCACTGGCACAGTCCTCCTGGTGAGCCACGACCGCTATTTCTTGAATCAGGTGGCTGACCACCTGCTCGTGATCCAGCCTGGAAAGTGCACTGCCATTGAAGGTAACTACGACACCTATCGGCACTTGATCGAGCGTGGCTATGGTGCCCCACACCCGATCGCCGAGCCGGGGGATCGCGCGGCCGCGCGCAAGTCAGGCCGCCGCGACGCGCGGACACCCGCGGCACGACGCAAACGTAAGTACCCGTACCGTAAAGTCGCGGAAATCGAGGCCGATATTCAGCGGTGCGAACGGCAGATCGAACAGCTGCACCATCAGTTGAGTGACCCCGAGTTTCTACGCGAGGGCGAACAGATCAAACGGGCGACTGCGGAACTCAAGCGGTGTCGGCAACACCTGGAGCACCTGTATGATCATTGGGAAGAAGCGAGCGAATTGAACTGACGCGAAGTCGCGAGAGCCCACATCCGGCGGGCGCCGCGGATCGTTTTTTGGGCGTTATAGGTAGAGCGGTTCTCCGAACCGTTCTGCACGCCTCCCGGTAACCCGGCCCCGTCTCCCGCAGCGGTTGGGGCGGCGCGTGCGGCGCGTGGTCGGTTTGGAAAACCGACCTACCGTTGCCGCCCACCTGGATGTGGGGCGGCGCCGCGCGGCCGGTTCGGAGAACCGGCCAGCGCACGCTTGCCCAACGTCCCACTTGACTCAGAATCCGATGCTGAACCCGAATCGCGGTGTGTAGATGCTGAACCCACCGCTTCCGTGGCTGTATGGGCTGTAATAGCCAGGACGATAGTACCGTCGCGGCGGGACATAGACCGGGGGATAGTAGGACCAGCGTCGAACGTCGGGGGAATGATGGTAAGGTGCGTGGCGCGGGGGTACGCCGTACTGCCACGCCGGGCCGTAATGGTGGTGGTGACCGTGGACTCGGACATACGCCCGGCCATGTCCGGCCCGTGCCGGCTCCGCGACGACCGCAAGCAGACCACCGACAATGAGAATGACCATCAAGTTGCGCGCGCTTTTCATGGGAAGACCTCCGTAAGCGATCAAGTGAATCAGAACTTGTCACGCAACTCGGCTATAACGATTCGTGCTGGGGTTTCCAGGCAACTGCCAAGACGAATGAACGCCCGATGGACCGAGCTTTGTGACTGCCTCTTACCGCGAAACGCGTGTTCCGCTTCCGATTCCTTCTTACGCACGCATTGTGCCAAAGGCTGGGTTGGCCTGCTGCCGGTGGCCTTAAGTGCTGGTTCGACAGCTGTTTACCGCGTGCTGATGCACTGGGCGTCGAACGCGCGCCGTCGGCCACAGCGCTGTCAATATGACGCCAGGTGTTATCGATGTGACGGCGGACACTCGGACCCGAGGAGGGGCAGGAGAACGGGTGGGCGAGAAGATCTCGGCTGCGTTTTCCTGCTCACCGTTCTCTGGTCTTGCGCGCCCCGCATGCCGTCGTCTATCCAGCTGGCGTGGCTGGTGACGGTGCCGTTTCCGGCGGCGGTCAGGGGCTGGAAAAGCGGTCCTTCAATTGGGCCGGGTTGGCCACGTCGCCGGCTGTGGTCCCCAGATCGGAGTTCACGCGTCGTCCCAGCGTGCTGACAACGCCGATCGTCACGAGCACCAAGGCGCCGATAATGAGAACGAGTTCTGTTGTGCTGATTCCGCGGCGCGATCGTTTGCGGTTTTTTTGTTGCATTGGTCCGAGTCTCGTCTTGGATGGTCTATGATGGTTGTGACGCGGCGCGCTGATGGGGCCGGTCCAGCGTTAAAATGTAGCATTTTTCGGGGCGTGGCGATTTCCATGTTTCGGGATTCGAATCGATTCAGTACCTTGACCCGTGGTGGCTGCCTGCCGCACGGCCCGTTTCAAGCCGTTTCGGATCGTGCTCGGCTGGACCACGATTCGACGCCCGTAACCGTTCACGGGATTTTAGACTGCTATTGTGTTCGACCCGTGTTGTTCCGTATATTTTGCATGCACGAGTCCACTTCGGGTATCGAAAGGCCGCCACGGCAAATGGCTGGGCCGGGAAGGTGCGACGTTGACAC
>CAZSOG010000801.1:0-3386 GCA_964607555.1 uncultured Pirellulaceae bacterium
GGGAGCGCTGCGGAACAAGGGCGTACTCCCTTATGGGTTGCGGGCCACCCGCATTGGGAGAATCGACCGACTTGGACCGGCTCGATTGGCTCACTATGAAATACTCTTACAAGAGGGAGTTTATCATGGATCGACGCGAGTTCTTGCAACGGGCGACACGCACGGGCCTCGGGGCCGCGGCCGGTATTACCATTCTGGCCAATCCCCGGTCGGTGCGATCGGCGCCGGCCAACGAGCGGATCATCATGGGGGTGATCGGGATCCGCGGCCGTGGCTACAAGCTGATGATGGATTTCGCCAAGCGGCCGGATTGCGAACTGGCTTATTTGGCGGACGTCGATAGCACACTGTTTCACACGATGCCGCCGCGAGGGTACATGGATCAGATCGACCCGGCATTACACGGTCCACGTGTCGAAGGCGTGATCAAGGCGCAGGGGAAGGCACCCCAGTGTGTGCAGGATTTTCGGCGCGTGCTTGACGATCCCGCAGTCGACGCGATTGTGATCGCGACGCCCGAGCACTGGCACGCCATCCCAACGGTCTGGGGCTGCGCGGCGGGCAAGGATGTCTACGTGGAGAAACCGCCGACGCACAACGTCTGGGAAGGCCAGCAGATGGTGGCCGCGGCGCGCAAATACAAACGAATCGTCCAGGTCGGCACGCAAAGCCGTAGCGCGCCCGAGTTCATGGCGGCCCGGAAGTACCTGGAGCAAGGCAAGTTGGGACGCATCCATATGTGCCGAGTCGTCAACATGAAGTATGCCGCGCCGTTTGCAATGGCTCCCGACAGCCCGCCGCCGAAGGGTTTCAATTGGGATATCTGGAACGGCCCGCGCGCGCAACGTCCATACAACGCGACCATCCATCGCCACTGGGGATCATTCTGGAAATACGGCAGCGGGGATCTGGGCGGTGACGGGATTCATCAAATCGATCTTGCACGCTGGCTTTGTGGCGTGCGGCGTCCGCGCAGTGTCCATGCCGACGGCGGCTGTCTTGATCTGCCCGGAGCCGCTGAAACGCCCGACACCCTCGTTGCTACGCTGCGATTCGGCAGTCTCCTAATGACGCTTGAAGCCACACTGTATACGCCCTACATGCTAAAAACCGACATGGCGATTCGCCAGGCGGATATGTTCCCGTACTGGCCACAGAACGCGACACGTGTCGAGATCTACGGTAGCGCGGGTGTCATGCAAGTCGGTCGGCACGGCGGCGGCTGGCAAGTATTCGTTCGTCCCAAAGACCGTAAACCGGTCGTGCCCGAACAAGCATACGGCCGGTTTCCGGATCTTGCGCATCAAGAGAACTTTGTCCGGTGCGTCCGCTCTCGACAGACACCGAACGCGGATGTGATGGAGGGTCATTTGAGCATGGCACTGGTGCATTATGCCAACATGAGCGTGCGTCTCGGCGGAGAGAAACTCAGGATCAATGCCGCGAATGGCACGATTGATGACAACACGCGCGCCATGCAGTTGTTCAAGAGCGAGTACCGTGAACCGTGGGTCATTCGCACAATTACATGAGTTGTTACAGGCCGGCACAAGACTGCCAACGTCAGGTGTTGTTCCGCTTCAGCGACGGGCGTGGACGTCCAGCGTGCAGATTTGAAACTGGGTTCTGGGACGGGTTTCCAGAATGAACGAAGCATATTGCCCCAACTGTCGAACGGAGCGTGCGGACGGTGATCTGCCGTGCCCGCAGTGTGGATGGATGCCGCTTCGGTCGACCGAGATTCAGTTTGTCGACGACCGGACGATGGCCTGTCCACGCTGCGGGCGGCAACGCCCCGTTTCGCCGACGCCCTGTTCGTATTGCGGTAGCCGCGACCTGCTTGAGCCAACCGCACGGCACGCGGTCAATTTTCGCATCTCCAGTCTGATGCTGCTGACGGCACTGGTCGCATTCTGTCTCGTCCTGGGACGCGTCGCCGTGGTGCTTGGTATCCTGGCTTTCGGTGTATTTGGTCTGGCCGCGCTGCGCACGGCACTGTTGATCCGCGAACGCAAGCGGTTTCGCTATCCGGTTTTCACTCGCGACATGCTCCAGATATTTGCTTTGAGTATTTTTGGCATCCTGGTGGCAATTGTGGTATTCATCGCGGTGTCGTTTCTGTGCGCGCTACCGGCGAACATAATCGCGAGCTTACCCGCCACGCGCAACGCTCCGCTCAGTGCCATGTTCATAACGGTCGCTATCGTCGGCCTGCAAGGTGGGGCGGTCTACTTGATCGGCTTGCGCCGGGAACGTCGCGGCATGATCTTGGCCGGAGCCGCGACCGGCTGGATCACTGGGGCCATTGTCGTTGGCATGGTTGCGTCAGGGCTCAACGCGGCCGCCGGGTTGGCGTGGCTTATTCTAATCGCGGTCTTCGGCCTGATCGTTCTGACATTTGGATGCCAACGCGGCGGGGCGATACGCGCAAGAGCGTTAGTCGTCGGCTATTCGATTGGACTTTCCACGCTGGGCGGAACCGTGTTCTTGCTGGTCCCGGGCGGCTCGTTCCAAGGCGTCGGCATCGCGCTGGCCATGTCGAGTTTCTTCCTCTGGCCAATTCTCCTGAGCATCATGACACTCGAGGGGCTTTGGAGTTGGGACGATGCCTTTCCCAGAGTCGCCCGGCGTGCGTCACGCGACAGGTTTTCGGGAGATACAGAAGCGGGGGCGGCGACCGCCCACGAGGATGACGGCGCGATTCAGTTTCTCGATGCCGAATCGGACCAACAACCGGAACCGCGCGATGCAACGGCGGAATAGACCGTCAGCGATGGCCAGGTTCGATTGTTGGTGACTGTTCACGACCGGAAAAGCTGAAAACCGCAGATCAACGCGGATGAACGCAGATAGGGCAATCCGTAGTGTACGTCGCAACGTCGAAAAAGCGATCGGGATTACATCCGATACGACGAAGGAAAACAGCTCTCTTCCGCGAGTATCTGCGTTCATCCGCGGTTAAGTGTCTTACGAACCGTGAACAGTGACGAATATTGTCCTGTCTTGCGCGAACCAAGGTTGGATTTAGTGCCCTTATAGGCCGAGATTCGATGATCTTGAGTCAAGTTCTTGAGACGAGTTTGGGCCCTTGCCACGGGAGTTGATGTCGGGCGAGCAGCGCGCGTAGTGCAGAATCACCGTTCCACCGGGATGAACCCGGCGGTGACGGTAAGTTCGTGGTGTTGCCCGCGAGGTAGTGCAGAATCACCGTTCCGCCGGGATGAACCCGGCGGTGACGAACAGCACAATGGCTGGGTCGTGCGTCAGTTGGTTGGAGGCAGCGCCTCGCTAGATTCTTAGGTGGTAACATGCGCGCACCGTGCGCGCATGGTTTTCCCGAGACCTTTCGCCGCAAACCCTACTTGGACAGCGCCACTTTGTCTGTC
>CAZSOG010000802.1:0-3372 GCA_964607555.1 uncultured Pirellulaceae bacterium
GGGCACTATAATCGGCAGGGACCATGAGACGAGTTATCCAACAAACCGGGTCGCGCTGAGCCTCTCGGGGGCAATGAGTCGAGGTTCTCGGGCTATCGCGACCCTGATCCCTGGGGCGATGCGTGGAACTTGTGTTTTGCGTAGCCCCGCACCGAGGTCTTTCTGAATAGCGGTCCATCGAAACATGAGCGATCTATTGCGTCAAGAAATCGCGGCCGTCGCCGATACCATTGTCATCAAGGTCGGAACACGCGTGTTGACGCACGCCAACGGCACGCTGGACATGGACCGGATTGCCCATCTGGCCGAGGAGATCTGCTGGCTGTGCGCCGCGCGCCGGAAGGTCGCCCTGGTCAGTTCAGGAGCGGTTGGTGCCGGAATGAGCCAGTTGGGGCTGACCGTGCGTCCAACGGACGTGGCCCAATTGCAAGCCGTCGCGGCGATCGGGCAGACACGTCTTATCGAAGCATATGACCGGACCTTGCGCAAACATGGCCGCCTTGCCGCGCAAGTTCTGTTGACCGCGGATGACCTGGATAATCGGACACGCTATCTGAACGTTCGGAATACGATTCGGTCCTTGATGGACTATGGCGCGATCCCCATCATCAACGAAAATGACACGGTGGCAGTCGATGAATTGGTGGCGACGTTTGGTGACAACGATCATCTGGCGGCACTGGTCACGAATCTGCTCAGGGCCCCACTGTTGATCATCTTGTCCGATGTCGAGGGGCTCTACGACGGTGACCCGCGGCGGTCGGAGTCACAGCTCATCCCCCTTGTAACCAAGTTGGACTCGAGCATTCTGGCCCATGTGCGTGATGAGCATCTGGGAGTCAGTCGCGGTGGGATGGCCAGCAAACTGAACGCGGCGCGTATTGTCGTCACCGCCGGCGAAAACGTGATCATCGCTTCCGGACGCAACCGGTCGGTGCTACGCGACATTATCCACGGCGAACCGACGGGAACCGCCCTCTTGGCCCAAGGCAAATCGATCAGTCCACGTAAACGCTGGATCGGTTTCTCGGCGCAAGTATGCGGCGCGGTGATTTTGGACCATGGCGCATGTGACGCACTGGTCCAACAAGGACGCAGTTTATTACCGATCGGGATCCTGCGCACGGAGGGCGAGTTTCGCAAGGGCGACTTGGTGGCCATTCGCGATGAGGAAGGTCATGAATTCGCGCGTGGACTGACCAACTACCATGCTGGAGATGTCGAACGAATCAAGGGACTTCGCTCCGATCGCATCGCCCAAGTGCTCGGCCAGTGTCCCTACGAGGAGGTTATCCATCGGGATAACATGACCGTTCTGGAGTTCGGTGAGTGACCTGGCGTTCGGTGGATGTGCCAGATTACATCGATCCCGCTGCCGAGCGGACTTGCCTTTTTGGGAAACCGACGAATAATAGCTTGCTTATCCACTTCTGGTCGGAGTTGGATTCTTCAAACGTGAAACCGCGCGGATGGTGTGCCCGCAAGTCCCACAGGATCGTGGAACGTGCCGGGCACGGTACGTCGCTCAAGCACGCCTCGTTGGGGGGCGTGGACGAAGGAGATCAACCACCAGCACCTAGAACCTGTCCCGAAACTCAGTTTCAAAGAGCTACGATGGACGTCTACGTCCGTCGATGAAGCGGATAGCCGCTCGGTCAATGCGGTGTTGTGACTGCCGGCTGATTTTGGCTGCAGCCACCGGCACAACTCGGGTCGGACGATCACGTTTTTTGGGGTGCGGGATCATGTACGAATCAGCGGGCCCCGAGCACGACGGGGCGGACGGCGTCAAACATTGGAAGACGATCATCGCCAAGGCCCGCGCGGGTGACCGGCCGGCGCAGGACTGGTTGTTAGCGCGGGCCGAACCTCATTTGCGGGCAGCACTCTATCAACAGCTGGGTGTCTCTCAATCTGAACCGTCCGCCGTTGCGGGTCTTATCGCGGCCGTTGGCGAACGCGCACGCGCTCGGTTTCATGAGTTTGTTGGTCGTGACTGCACGGAGCTTGCGGTTTGGCTCGAGGACATTGTTGCGCTGATCGTGTCGGCGGTGCCGGAGGGCGAGGCAGCGGACAATTCCAAGACGAAATTCCCGGCAGCGAACATTTTCGAACGGACGGCGGTGGCGACCACAGCGCTCGATGAGGCGGATCAGCTTGATTGCCATGACGCGCTGCAGTTGGGGCGCTTTGAGATTCGTGGATTGCTTGGCACGGGCGGGATGGGGCGAGTGTACTTGGCACACGATCCTTCCCTGCGGCGGGTCGTGGCGCTGAAGATTCCACATCCGGGCATCATTACCGAGGAAACGACGCGCGCGCAGTTCCTGCGCGAGGCCCGGGCCTCGGGCATGTTGCGTCATCCCAACATCGTCCTGGTTTATGAGTCGGGTGAAATCGAGGGGATCTGTTACATCGCTTCGCAGTTTTGTGCTGGCCCGACGCTTGCCGAGTGGCTCGAAGATCAGGTCAGACCGGTTCCGATCCGCACGGCGGCGCGGATCGTTGCAGTTCTCGCGGCGGCGATGCAGCACGCACATGACCGTGGGATCTTGCACCGCGACCTGAAGCCGGGCAACATCTTGCTGGACCCCGTCGCGGACCCATCAACTTCCACGCGTGGCCTGGATCCCAACCTGCCGTATATTCCGCGCATCACGGACTTCGGGCTCGCCCGCATCGACGGAGACGAGGGGACGCTGGTCCGATCGGGGGTGGCGTTCGGCACGGTTGCCTATATGGCGCCGGAACAAGCGTGTGGCGAGCGGCAGCATCTCGGTCCACGTACCGATATCTATGCGTTGGGCGTGTTACTGTACAAGTTGCTGACCGGCAAGAACCCGTTCCAAAAGGTGTCCATGGCGGGAACGCTGGCGGCCGTGCAGGCCGGTAATCCCGTCCCGCCGCGCCGCCTGCGCGCCGACATCCCACGTGATATCGAGGCCATCGCACTGAAGGCCATGAACGCCGAACGGGAGGAACGCTATGCCGCCAGCGGCCAGCTTGCCGACGATCTCGAACGCTTCCTGCGTGGGCTCCCGACCATCGCGCGACCCGTCGCGCCACCGCGCCGCGTGCTGAAGTGGGCGCGGCGCCGACCGGCACTTGCCACGCTGGCCGCCTTCGCGCACCTCGTGTTCTTCGCCGGCATTGCCGCGATCGTGTGGCACAACTATCGACTCGGTCAAGCGCTGGCCGATTCGGCGCGTCTTGAACAGCGGGCGAGCGAGGCGGAATCGCGGACCCGCGCGGCCCAGACAGCATTGGAAAGCGAACTGTACGCCACCGATATGACGCTGGCGTACCGCTCGTGGCGCGCCGGCGATATCCGTCAAGCGGCCACTTTGTTGGCCCGCTATCTGCCACCGGATG
>CAZSOG010000803.1:0-3355 GCA_964607555.1 uncultured Pirellulaceae bacterium
GTGTTTGAGCGGGTCTGCCAGGCAGTTGGCTATGCACATTCGCGCCGCGTCCTGCATCGTGACTTGAAACCCGCGAACGTGATGGTCGGCGCGTTTGGCGAAGTTCAGGTCATGGATTGGGGACTAGCCAAAGTTCTCCCGCGCGTTCCCGTAACGCCGCCGCCGATCGAGTCCACAACCGCTGAGACCGAGGTGCTGCGCACGGCTATCGAGACAGGCGAGGGAACGCACACGGAAACGAAGGACGGCGCCGTCATGGGGACTTTGGCGTATATGTCACCCGAACAGGCGGCCGGCGAGGTTCGTTTGGTTGACGCCCGAAGTGATGTCTTCGGATTGGGGGCCATCCTGTGCGAAATCCTTACAGGCGGGCCACCCTATCAGCAATGCCAGAAGCACGAATTGCGCGCGGCGGCCGTTCGCGGGCAGCTCGACGAAGCCCTCTCACGTCTGGCCAACTGTGAAGCCGATCGAGATTTGATCAGACTATGCCAATCTTGCCTGGCGTTTGACCAAAAGACACGTCCGGCGGATGCGGGAGCCGTGGCCGCGGAAGTCGCTCGCATCCGCAACGCGGCCGAACAGCGTGCGCGCACGGCGGAGCTTGAGCGTGCCGCGGCGTTGGTCCGAGAATCGGAGCAGCGGAAGCGACGTCGACAAACGACCGTCGCGGCAGCGGTGATCGTCAGTCTGTTGCTCTTGGGTGCGGCGGGGACCACGGCAGGTTTGATTTGGACGCGGCGCGCCGCCGCGGCTGAACGGGTTGCCAAGGCGGATGCTTTGAACGCCAAGGCCGTTGTCCAGCGGCAGCTCGAAAGCAATCAGCGTTTGAATGATCTCCTGCTGGGTATCCTGAGTGATCTCGACGTGCGCCGAATGCGCGCCGGGAATCGACGTGTGGAGACCGTGCTTGCCAGCCGAATGTGGCGTGCCGCGGAGAAAATGGAACGAGAAAAACAGAATTCGCCGTTGGTCGTCGCGAGGTTTCAAAGCAAGGTTGGACAAACGCTTGAGTTTTGGGGTATCTACGCGCAGGCCGTAACGGTCCTGGAAAAGGCACGGATGACACAGGTCGCTAAACTCGGTGCGGATGATCCCGAAACGCTCAGCACAACTAACGATCTGGCAACTGCCTGTCTATCTCTGGGACAGCCCGACAAGGCGATTCCGTTGCTGGAGGATGTGGTGCGACGAGAGCAACAGAAACTTGGCGCCGGTCACCCTGAAGTGTGGGACACTCAAGGCAATCTGGCCGTTGCCTATCACGAGGTGGGCAAAATCAAGCTTGCCATTCAGCTGTTGCAGGAATTGTTGGGACGTCGCCGGTCGAAACAGGGGGACGCGCATCCCGACACGCTTCTTTGCATGAGCCGACTTGCCACGGCATACGGCGACGACGGTCAAACCGAAAAAGCGGTCAAGCTCTACGTGAATACGTTGCAGGTCATGCAAGAAAAACTGGGTGCTGACCACCCGGATACGATCACCGCGATGTACAATCTAGCCGCCACGTATGCGGAAGCGAAACGCTTGGACGAAGCGATTCCATTGATGCAGCGGGCGGTCGCGCTGCGCGCGGCTCGCCTTGGGCCGAATCATCCGCACACACTGATTGCCTTACGCTATCTGGCGACCACATACGCGAACGCCGGGCGACTGGAAGAAGCCGAAGAAACCTACCAGGAGTACTACGTCCGTGGACGGCGCATTGTCGGCAGCAACCGGGGGCCGCTTGCCGTTAACTTGGTCGCGGACGCGCGCAAGTTGATGGAGCACAAGCGGTACGCGACGGCCGACCAATTTCTGCGCGAGGCGTTGAATATCCGCCGCGAACAAGCGGCTGGAAGTTGGACCGTGTTCGAAACGCAGGTGGTGCTGGGTGCCGCGCTTCGGCAGCAGGCGAAGTTCGCCGAGGCCGAACCGTTGTTGTTGGAAGCCTACGCTGGTCTCGAAAAACAGGCCGCATCCGTCGAGCCACCGGTTCGGAAGAAGACACTGAGTGACACTGTCGCCCAACTGGTACAACTCTATTCGCAATGGAAAAAGCCCGATGAAGTCGCGAAGTGGAAAACCAAACAACGTACGCTCGCCCCGGAAGCAAAGTAGCTGCATGAGCGATACGACGCGTGAGGCGGAGGCGGTGCAACAGGAGCTGATACGCCGCATGACGCCTGCCGAGCGTTTGGCGAAATCGCTGACGCTCAGCTGCGACCTGATGCGTCTTTCCAAGGCCGCGATTCGCCGACGTCATCCGACGATGACCGAGGATGAAGTGCGCATCAAGTTCATCGAATTACACTACGGCCTCGAGCTGGCCGAATCCGTCAGGCAATGGCGCGAGAACTCCAAGGAGTGAGCGAAATGGACGATGTTGTAGCTGCCGTGGTGCCCGTCGTGACAGCATTTCGCGTGCTGGGGATTCGTCACTATGTCGGGGGCAGCGTCGCCAGTTCTTTCCACGGCGCGACACGCAGCACGATGGACGTGGATGTAGTCGCGGAACTGTATGACGAAGCGATCACACCGTTTCTCGAGTTGCTTGGCGACGCATATTACTCGAGTGAGCCGGCAATCCGAGACGCCGTTCGTCGAAAATCCTGCTTCAACTTGATTCACTTTCCGACGTCTTTCAAGGTCGACGTCTTTGTCAGTCGGGATCGACCCTTCGATCGGGACGCCATGACGCGTGCGGCCCTGGGTGAAATCGGCACGCATGCGACAGTCAAGATCCCACTGGCTTCGGCCGAGGATACCATCATCAGCAAGCTCGAGTGGTACAGACTCGGCAATGAGGTATCGGAAAGACAATGGCAGGACGTGACAACCGTATACACGCTCCTCGGCGCGCAGGCTGACTTGAATTACTTGCGGCATGCCGCCGAATCGGTTGGTGTCGTGGATTTGCTTGAGCGTCTTGCGCGTGCATCAGAATGAACGCGAACATTCTCCGGCAGTTGTACCGACCATGGCACGACGATGGCAGGACGTGACCAAACCCTCAGCCTGGCCAGTAGCAAAACTCGAAGCCGTTGCGACTAATTGGACAACGCCACTTTTTGGGAATCGCAGACACCCGACATTTGCCCATTTAATCTGCGTGTTGCATCTGGCAGTTTGGCAAATTCCAGGGTGTCCGCGAATTCATGGACAATGACAATTCATTGTGCTGCCACGCATGTTCCTGCCAGATTATTGGCAGGAAGATGGGTGGCAGGAATATTTCTTCGTGTTTCGACGGACAGGATGTCAGGCGTCGTTTTTTGGTTGCGGCTCCGCCTCGTTAGATTCTTAGGCTGTAGGATGCGCGCACGGTGCGCGCATGTTTCAAAGCGAACAACGGGAGCGCTGCGCATGC
>CAZSOG010000804.1:0-3352 GCA_964607555.1 uncultured Pirellulaceae bacterium
CGTCCCGTCGCCACCGAGCTTGTCTCGGTGGAAAACCGTTTAGATTCTTAGGCTGCGGGATGCGCGCACGGTACGCACATGTTTTTGTGCAGCCGTAGACAATGACAATCCATTTTGCTGCCACACATTTTCCTGCCTCATTATTGGCAGGAAGATGGGGGCAGGAATATCTTGTGGCAAGAATATGAAAGCCCGCTGACATTCCCGCCAACGGGCCTTCATTATCCGGCGCACGAGCGGCGCAAAATGCTGCACGACACGCACGCCGGGATCTGCTCCGATTCGCAAGAAACGACGCAAGCCCTTGACGAATCAAGGGCTTATGCGACGTGTCGCGATAACTGGTAACTAAATGCTATAAGAACCAAGCGGAGAGGACAGGATTCGAACCTGCGGACCAGTTACCCGGTCACGGATTTAGCAAACCCGCGCTTTCGACCACTCAGCCACCTCTCCTGATGGGGATAGCCCCCCATTTATCCATGGTTTCGCTCGCGGCGGATCGCGCCATGAAGTCCTCTATTGTGCCTCATGGACGTGGTTGCCGCAAGCCGGGTTTCCGCGTGTTTCCGAGTGTACCGGCGGCCCGGGACGTCATATGATCAGCATCCCGTTGACACGCAATCGACTTGGCCCGTATGAGCTATTATTCTAGAGACTTGGATGTACGCAACCCTGATAGCCACCCTCGATTCCACACCACGGAGACTCATCCCCATGCCAGTTACCGCTCGCGTTTTCCGCCGGTCGTTCGTTTTGCTGGTGTGCCTGTCGATACTAAGTCCTGCTTCGTTGCGTGCCGCCGAGCACGACACGATGGCCTCGGCACTCAACAGCATCACGGGCCCAGAGCTGCAGCATCATGTGGATGTGCTGGCCGACGATTCGCTGGAGGGCCGGGAGGCCGGCTCTCGCGGTGGGCACGCCGCCGGCGACTATCTGGTTCAGTTTCTCAAGGCAAACCACATCCAACCGGCCGGTGACAACGGAACGTATTTTCAAGAGTTTGGCAACGGCTACCGCAATATCTTGTGTCGTATCGAAGGACGCGACCCGGCCCTGAAACACCAGTTCATCTTGATCGGCGCGCATTACGATCACGTTGGCTACGGCACGCGTCGCAATAGCTTCGGTCCGATCGGCCAGATCCACAACGGCGCGGATGACAATGCCAGCGGCACGTCGGGCGTGCTGGAAGTCGTGCAAGCCTTCACGTTTCTGCCACATGCCCCACGCCGGTCCGTCCTGTTCGTGCTTTGGGACGGCGAGGAGAAGGGGCTGCTCGGGTCCCGCCACTGGACAAGCCACCCGACCGTCGCGCTGGACAACGTCAAGTTCGCGTTCAACGTGGACATGATTGGGAGAATGCACGCGGATCATTTGGAAGTGTTCGGTGCACGTACCGCGCCGGGTCTGCGCCAGTTGGTGAGTCGCCAGAACGTGGGGCTGGGACTCGACCTGAATTTCAACTCGGAGATCAAAGCCAACGCGGACCATTATTCGTTCTTTGAGCGCGGTATTCCCTACCTGATGTTTCATACGGGCTTGCACTCGGACTATCATCGCCCGACGGACGATGCCGACAAAATCAATTCGATCGGGATCGAGCATGTCGCGCGGCTCATGTTCCGGGTGGCATGGCAGCTAGCCGAGGAGGATGCGTCGGTGCCGGCATTTCGGACGGCGTCGCGGTACGAGGCAGACGGCCGGCCCGACGCGCGTCTGCGCGTTCTCCCACCGGCCCCGCCACGGCTTGGAGTTCAGTGGCGCCCCGCGAAGGACGGCGCCGGCGTGTTGGTCACGGGCGTGACCGGCGGCAGCCGGGCCGACCGTGCCGGGCTGCACGTGGGCGATCGGATCACGCGGTTCGCCGGCCGCGCCATCCGCAACCCGCGGCAGTTTCCCCTGATCGTCCTCGCCGCTCCCGCGTCAACACTCGCAACCGTTCGACATGACGGTGATGACACGCCGCGCGAGCTAACCGTCCAACTGGACGGAGCACCGCTCCGCGTGGGCATCTCGTGGCAGACCGACGCCGGCGAACCCCACACCGTCGTGCTGACTCGCGTAGTGACCGGATCACCCGCCGACCGCGCCGGTCTGAAACCAGGCGACCGCATCTACGAAGTCAACGGCCAGTCGATCGCGGACGAACAAACACTACGCACACGGCTCCTGGACGCCGATACCGACCTCCGGTTGCTGCGCGAACGCGCCGGGCGGCTCAAAGAAGTTCATCTGGAGTTGCTCGAGAAGAACGACGCGTCCTAGTTGGACAATGCCATCTACTCGACTGACCCCGGCAGCTCGTCAAGCGCCACATTGCCGCCGGAAAGGATGATGCCGATTCGTTTGCCGTGGATCGCAACGTCGTTTTCGCGCAACGCGGCCAGCGGCACCGCACCGGACGGCTCGACGACCAGATCCGCCTGGTTGTGGAGCAAGTAGACCGTGTCCAGTATCATCGGGTCATTGACCAATAGGATATCGTCGACGCGTGCACGAATGATCGGGAAGTTGTGTTGGCCCAGGCTCGTCAGCAGCCCATCGGCGATCGTGCGCGGATTGACCGAGGGCACCAGCGTTCCCGACTTCCAGCTGCGGTAGGCATCATCGGCGCCCGTCGGTTCCGCTCCCCAGACCGTGATGGACGGCCTCATTTCCTTGGCAGCGGTCGCCGTGCCGGCCAGGAGTCCGCCGCCGCCAACCGGTGCCATCACCAGATCAAGATCCGGGACTTCTTCGAGCAGCTCAAACGCGGCAGTCGCTTGGCCGGCGATGATGTGCAGGTCGTCATAGGGGTGGACGAGCGTCGCACCGGTTTCTTGGATGATGCGTGCCGCCGTCCGTTCACGATCGGCCAACGTCGGTTTGCAAAACGTAATCTGGCCACCATACTGGCGGACCTTGTCGACCTTCATGGGCCGCGCGTTTTCTGGCATCACGATCAGTGCGGGAATTCCCCGCCGCCGGGCGGCACGAGCCAGTGCGGCGGCGTGATTGCCGGACGAATGCGTAACGACCCCGCGCGCTGCTTCGGCGTCCGCGAGCGAGAAGACAACATTGCACGCGCCCCGCGACTTGAATGCACCGGCCTCCTGAAGGTTCTCGCACTTAAAAAAAATGACTGCGTCCAGAAGCTCATCGATCGCCGGACAGCTGACCACCGGCGTCCGGCGAATATGGGGCTCGATCCGCCGGTGTGCCGCACGAATTTCGTCCAAGCCAAGCATGGTTGTGATTTCTGGAACAAGTAGCCGGTCACGGCCTTCGGCCATGAACGGCGGGTTAGTTCACTCTTAGAGGCTGTAACAAAACTGCTTCGGCAGAGTTATTATCCGCTTCTTCGACG
>CAZSOG010000805.1:0-3350 GCA_964607555.1 uncultured Pirellulaceae bacterium
ACCGGTGCCTTACGGCACCGGCAAGGGTTATGTCGGCCCTCCGGGCCTGTCGAAAATCCTCGATACCAATGACAAGCAACTACCGAGAAATGCAGCACACCAGCGTGTGCTGCAAACTCGCAATAGCCCACCGATTCTAGTTTGCCCACATTCCAAGCTTTTCCACAGACCCGTCTCACGGGCGTGGTGCATGCCAGACGATGAGCTCACCCTGGCCGCCGGGTCCCAGGCACGAAGCGGCCAGACGCGTGCCGTCGGCGGAGAACGTCAGGTCGTAAACGCGGTCGTGCGCGGGGGCCCGCAGCGTCAGCAGCTCTTGGCCGGAATAGACGTCCCACAACTTGATCGCGCCGTCGTCGCCACCACTGGCCAGGACCCGCCCGTCCGGCGAAAAGGCCAATGCCCGTGGTGTGCCGCGATGGCCGAGTAAAACCGCGTGCTGCGCCAGCGTCCGCGGATCCAGCATATGAATCGGGCGGACGGGGTCCGCGACCGCCAGGGTCCGGCCGTCCGGCGAATAGGCCATCGCGCTAACACCATAATCGTGCCCGGTGGACAAAGCGTGCACTGCATGCGTTGCCAAGTCGATGAATTGAAACGCGTTTCCAGTGACAGCTGCTACCACCGTTCTGCCGTCCGGCGAAAAGGCGATACGGGGCGCTATCGGAAGGCCAACGAAGTTGAGCTGCATCGCCGGTTGTCCAGTCGCCACGTCCCACAGTTGGAAAACGCGCGTGTAGTAAGGCTTGGTCGTTCGGTAGCAAACGCTGGCCACCGACCGCCCGTCTGGCGCGAAGGCGACCTGTTCGACCGGTGTCGAGCCGGTAGCAAATGAACGCAGCATGCGACCGTTGGCCAGATCACGCAGTTGGATGTTGCCTTCGTACGTGCCGATCGCGAGCAATCTCTGTTCGGCTGAAAGTGCAAAACAGGTGGGCTGCTCGACGGGCATTTCGATGCGGTGATCTTCTAATTGGGTCGCCGTATTCCAGAAAATAATGCCGGAGATGCCGAGGGCCGCCAGTCGGCGATTGTCCGGCAAGAACGCAAGCGCGTCGGCGTGCGGTTGATGGTCCGTAAAGACCGTGAGCGACGTCGCGCCATCCACCTCGGATAATCGCACCGTTTGATCACTGCTGGCGGTGGCCAGGGTCCTACCGTCGGGTGAGAATGCCGCCGCCCACACGCGTTCCGTGTGCGGGGCAAGCACCTTGGCAAGCGCGGCGCTCCTGACGTCCCACAACCGCACCGTGCAGTCGCCGCCAACCGAGGCCAGCAGCGTGCCGTCCGGCGAAAAGACGACCCCCCGTACCGCGAGTAGATTGGATTCCAACTCGATCGCGCGCCGCGGGTCGGCCAGGTCCCAGAGATTCAGGCGCGAATCCCTCTTGCCGACCGCCAGCGTCCGTCCGTCTGGGCTGAACGCCGCCGTGAGAATTTCGCTCGTGTGCCCGTGCAGAACCGCGCGCGGCTCCAAGGTCTCCCAATCCAGGATCCGCACCGTGCCGTCCAGGCGACTGGTCGCCAATCGGCGGCCGTCTCGGGTCAAGGCCAACGCGCGACATTCCGGCAGCTCGCGCTGCAATTCGCCGGTCGTCCGGTTCCACAGCGTGGTCCGGCTCGCACCGGTCGCCCATTCGACTTCCGCCGCGATCAGGGTCCGGCTGTCGGGCGTCAGCAAGACGAGCGCGACCGGGTTTGAAAAACCGGACAGCGTCCGAACGTTCTTTCCGCTGACAACGTCCCACAACCGCGCCGTCTGATCATCCCCGGCACTTGCCAATTGCTTTCCATCCGCGGAAAACGCGACCCAATTCACGTCGTCTTCATGGCCCCGCAGCGTGGCAATCCGCCGGCGCGTCGCGAGATCCCAAACGAGGATCGTTTTGTCCCGGCCACACGATGCCAGGGTACGGCCATCGGGCGAGAAAGCCACATGATAGACTTCCTCCCGGTGCCCTTCGAGTGCTCGTGACGTGCCATCTTGGAGTGAAGTCAGGTAATACCAGGCGAAACCGCGCAAATCCTCTTGACCGCGTGCCGGAGCGATGGATTGCAACAGCTCCCCAGCGCGTTGCAGTTGGCCGTTGCTCCATGCCTCCCAGGCACGTTTGACATTCGCGGCGTAGACATGTTTGCGCAAGCCTGCTTCGCGATCCAGTACCGCGTTGCGGTCTTCGATCGCCTCGCGCCGCTGTTGGATGACGACCAAGTTCTTCCGCGAGACCAGCCACGTGCTGATGGCCAGGACGACCGAAGAGGCCATGAAAAACGCCAGCAGCATCCAGACGAAACTTCGATGACGCCGCGACCATTTGCTAACGCGGCTGGCGACCGATTCCGGCTTGGCGAGGATCGGTCGGTGCTCGAGGAATCGGTCCAGGTCGTCGGCCATCTCTTGCGCCGTGGCGTACCGGGCGTCGGGCTCCTTGTCCATTGCTTTGAGCACGATCGTCTCCAGTTCCACCGGTATGCCTGGATTCACGCGCCGTGGCGCGCGCGGCAGTTCCGAACAGATCCGCCGCAACAGTTCGTGCCGATCGCCGTCGTTAAACACCGGCTGGAGAGTCAGCAGTTCGTACAACGTGGCGCCGAGCGAGTAGATGTCGGTTCGATGGTCGACAACGGCACGCTTCGCGCGCACTTGCTCCGGACTCATGTAACGCAGTGTCCCCAGCAAATCGCCGCTCATCGTCAGGTTCATGTTCCAATCGGTCTTGGCCAGTCCGAGATCGGTTAGCCAGACTTTCTGTTCCGTGTCGAGCATCAAGTTGGACGGTTTGATATCGCGATGCACGATCCCATGTTGATGGGCATAATCAAGTGCCGCGGCAACGTCGCGACCCAGTCGAGCCACTGCGCGAAAGAGCGCCATGCCAGCGTGCGATCGCCGCGACGTCGACTCGATGTTCTTGGACCCGACAGCCGAGCGGTTTTCACTGGTACCCGGACGGGAATTCTGTTTCAGGTCATGCCGGCCGTGATCCATGTTGCCGGTCGCGTTGTCCGCCGAGCGCGCGTGAGTTGCCCGCGTTTCAAGCGTCAGCGCATGACCGGACCGTTGATCCCTGGTCATCCGATCGATGATCTCGGCGACCGACTCTCCATCGATGTAGCGCATGGCGTAGTAGTGCACGCCGCGCTCGCAACCGGTGGCAAAGACTGGAACGATGTGCGGATGGTCCAGCGTGGCGGTGGCGCGAACCTCGTTTTGAAAGCGTCGCAGTGACTTGGGGTCCAGCATGGAAGCGAACGGGAGGATTTTCAAAGCGACGATGCGGCCCATCGAAAGCTGTTCGGCCTGGTACACGATCCCCATGCCGCCACGGCCGATCTGGCACTGCAGTCGG
>CAZSOG010000806.1:0-3346 GCA_964607555.1 uncultured Pirellulaceae bacterium
TTACGGTGTACATTACTCTCCAGGAGGGTGAGTGGACCAGTCAACGATCGAAGCCAGTGCTCAGGGACATGAGGTTGGGGCGGAGTTGCGGTCCGTTCGGAGAACAGACCTACCTGTGCCGCGACCACGGCGTTTCGCGTTAGTGCTGGGTCGGGAGAGACCGGCGCACAGCGCTCAAGGGAGTTTCGCGCACACGCTCGCCGTTGGTTCGGGCCCGCTCGGGGTGCTACGTAGGATGGATCCCCTTGTCCGTCGGCACCCCGTCCACAGACTACGCGTAGTTCGATGCAAAAACTTGACTCAAGATCATCAAGTTTCGGCCCATAAGGCCTCTAATCCGCCTTGGTCTTATAGTTTCTTGCCAACCGAATTCTTGCCCCCTCTTCGAACGCCGCCGCCCATTCACAATCCTATGGCTCGAAACCACCCGTCACGCCATAGGAACAGGTTAGCGTGTCTGCCTTTTTGGCATTCTGCCTTTTTTTGGGCCGTGCTGACGATTTGGGGAGAGTCGTTTCAGTTCGCTTTGAATGTCTGTTCCGGAGTAGAATGCCAAATAGCCCGTGACACGCTGGGTCTCGCCCGGTTTGCAGTCCGGAAACTGAGGATCGGAGTGCATGCAGGGCGAGCTAGGATTTCCCCACGGGCGCCAACAGGGTTGCCATGCCGTGATAATCCATCGATTCTTGGCGGGGTTGTGACAGGCGGCCAGCGGTGATTGAAACAGCTTGTTGTCATTCGTCTGCTGGTTGAATCCGTCCGCGTGGCCCAACATCACGCAGTTTTGCACGCGTAGGCCCGTGAGCGTCTTGTCAGTGCCGTTGGTTATCCACATTTCCATGTTCACCCTGGTCGAGTTCGGGCGAATCCGCGTGCCAAACTGAATGCCGTTGGGAAGCGTCCGCGCGAACGTCAATTGACCCTCGGGACCGCGCGTCCACTCCAGTTTAGGCAGCTCGACACCCTGACGATCCCAAATGGTCGGAATATGCGTGTGCGCAAGATAGAGAAGCTCGGGCTTTTTCGGGCCATCGATCCAAATGGCTTCCGGGATGTCCAGAACGACATAGTCGTCCGGATTCCAGGACAAGAAAACGCTGCATTTGGTTTCGCGCTGCGGACGGATTTCTGCGTCTCGATACCCCAGCCGCGGGTGCCGTCCGCCGGGATAAGGCAGCACCGTCAGCCGATCTGTTGATCGTCGCTTCGGTCGATGAAACGAGCGCAAGCCGAAGCGGTCGATAGCTGCCGAAATGGCAGCGGACTTCATGCCCGTTGCCGCCACCATTTCCGCCGGACTGAAATGATGATACGCCAGCATGTTCGTGAGCCAGTCCTTCAGGTCGCGATCTCCTTTCGGCTGGCGATAGTTCGACACCAGCCCACCGCGTGCCAGGCAGTTCTTTCGATCCGTAATGACCATCTGGGGATCGGTCGGCACACAGTTGGCGGGAACGTACTTCGCCAAATCGCGCATGGCAATCACCGTGTAATGATGATCCGCCAGATACTGCATGTATTTCTTGAATTGGTCAAGTGGCGTGTTCACCCACGGATGTGCCAAATCCGGCACGCCGTGAAACTGGAGAACCGCAATCTGACCCCCGCGCCCGAGTCGCACGGCACGCACGAGGTTGTCAATGGTCCATGTCGGGCGCGCGTCACCGGCCGTTGGGATCAGCAAGGGGTGGTCGAGTCCCGGTTGGTACGGCAGGCCTCGTCCCGCCTCGTAAGGCAATTCCGGTTCCGTTCCACGACGCGCATAGCGAATCCCGGCCTGCGCCAGAATCGGCAGCGCGCCCAGATCAAATGCGTTACCCGGATAAGCAAAAGAGACCGGACGTGGAATTCCATGTTCCGTGCATCGCCGGTTGATCGCTTCAAGCTGTTCCGCCAGGCGTTTCAGGTTCTCGGCGGTTACCGGCATGTGGTCGCGTGTGTGATTGCCAATCTCAAACCCGTCCTGACTCAACTGGGCAATCTGGTCCCATGTCATGTAATCTTTCTTGTTCCGTGGGAAATCAAATCCCTCGGTGATGAAGAACGTGGCACCAAATCCATATTGCTTCAGTATCGGACGCACCACAGTGAACTGGGACCGAACCGAATCGTCGAAGGTCAGCACGACGATTCGATTCGGGATCGGCTCGACACTAAATGCGGACGCTGCCATCGCGCCAACCAGAAACACACCGATACAAACAGCAATTGCTCGTCTTTCGTACGCATTCATTTACGCAGGTTCCTTCAAGTGGATCTCGGTAAGTCGAGAAACTTCTTTTTTCTTCCCCCATGCATTTGCGCAGTCTACCAGATTCTGGGCCAGCAGGCGCTCAACACGACACAGCGACAGAGTCTCGGCCGTGACGCCGGCTCTGGCCAAGTTTTGTTTGTACGCGGGCCAGTCCTCAGCGCCGCTGCTGGTAGCCAGTGAAGTCCTTGTCTCGCTGTACCGTGTCGTCGAAGACGGCCGTCACATGCTGGACCGCGTAGTACCCGAGCTTTCAGGGGTAAGCAAGATGTTGCTTCACCGCGCGGGTGTTTTTCTCCGGTCCGCCGACCAAGAACAGATAGCTCCCATGGCCGACGCCGCGCAACACATCGCCTCAACCGATCTACTCCAGTTTCTCGACCGGGTCGACCACCGTGAGTTTGCCGGCTGGCAGCGTGGCCAGCAGGTCGGGCAGATCGTAGGTTGTCAGGGCGCCATGGACCACATTCATGAACTGGTTCTTGGCCAGGGGGGTCTCCAACAGACTCGCCCAGGCGACGAGGCTGTTCTGGAGTTTCACCGATGCGAACAGTTGCGGCTCCAGTGCGACGGCATGCAACGCAGCGGGACCTACCCGGCCGATACTCACCAGGTGGACGCGGTTTGGTTTGCCGGTCGCGTTGTACCGGGCGAGGAATCGGGCGCAGACCATCACGTCCTCGGCCCGCATGGCCAGGTACGGTTTTTTCAACATGTAGGCCAGATAGAGCTGCTTCCATTCGGGTCCAATGTGGCCGGCGATACCACCGTTCGGCTGCGTGTGCGACTTGGCGGTCTCGCCGAATCCGCGGATATCAACCGCCAACACGGTGTTTGCCTGTTGTCCCAACTTGTCGATCGGCCCGCCGGCGTCCGCGTCGACCTGCTTGCGCTTGTCGTGCTGGTTCTGGCAGGCGTTGTCGTTGGGGCTGTCTGGCAGCAACGTGCGTATGTATACGCTGGCTGCGGCCTCTTTACCGGGCTGTCGCGGCATGGGAGAGCCGGTGCGCCCGATGATCGATCTCCCCAACGCGGCCGAAATCGTCGACTTGTTTTTGCATGTGCCGGGCCGCAAATTATTGGACGCCTCCCGCG
>CAZSOG010000807.1:0-3342 GCA_964607555.1 uncultured Pirellulaceae bacterium
GCTATCAAGGAACACTAATCTTCACTGATCAACACTAATGATACCGCCCCAGAAAACCTGCAACACTCAACACAAATCCGCCAGGTCGTAGAAAAGTCGGAGGCACTCCAGGGTGAGGTTTTTCGGTATTGGCGAGAATCAGCGTCGATTCGTGTTCTTTTTCTTCTGGTCCGTGAACAGTTACGATCGTTGCCCCAATTCCTTGCCCCACGGCCGTCTCGTCCGGTTGCTCGCGCGTCCGTCGGCTCGGCGCCTGGCACGTTGATCCTACGTTGCACGACACCTGAAAATGGTTAAGAATAGGACCTTCTTCCAGAACACCAACAAGGGAGCCAAGCATGTCTGACAAAGCGACCTCTGGTCTGCCGATGACGGCGAAGTGGGATCCGGAACACTTGAAGCAAGAAGTCGCGGATCTGCGTGAACTCAAGGGCAAGCCGTTTTTTCCACGGGTCACTGGATATGTCAAACGAACCGGGCCGGGACTTCTGCAAAGCGCCATGACCTTGGGCGCTGGCAGCGCCACCGCGTCGGTCGTGGCGGGCGCCTCGTTTGGTTACAAACTGCTTTGGGTGCAGCCGTTGGCCATGTTCCTGGGCGTCATGATGCTGGCCGCGTTGGGAAACATCGTTCTGACGACGGGCGAGCGGCCGTACAAGGCGTTTGGCCGTGAAACGAGCAAGAAATTCGTGTTTCTCTGGGCATTGGGGACGATTATGTCCTCGATTATCTGGCACTTTCCGCAGTATGGCCTGGCGGCCAGCGCCGCTCGGGATATGGGCAGCATGGCCGGTCTGAGCGTAATCGGGAGCAACGGGGATTTCACCACGGCAGGGCTGATCGTCAGTTTTGCCGTCGGACTGCTGATCTTGGCTATCAACATGTTCACGGTCTGGAGCTATGGCGGCAGCGCGCGCGGGATTCGGATGTACGAGTGGTTCCTGCGCGCGGTGATCGGCTTGATTGTTGTCATGTTCGCCGTCGTTGTCCTGGCCGGCATTGGCAAGGTCAATTGGACCGAGTTGGGCAAGGGGTTCGTCGGTTGGTATGGCATCCCCGATTACACGAATCCAAAGCACATTACACTGGTGTTGGGAATGCTGGGTGCGGCGGTCGGAATCAATATGACATTTCTTTATCCGTACACGCTCCTGGCCAAAGGTTGGGGCAATGACCACAAGACACTGGCACGCTGGGATCTCGGCATGTCGATGTTTCTGCCGTTCGCGCTCGTCACTTCGTTGGTGATCGTCGCCATGACAATCACCGGCGTCTATGACGGTCAGGATATCCTGCGTGAGGGCATGAAACCGGTCGCAGCAGCCGAGTCGTTGCACGGTGTATTGGGCAAAAGCGCTGGGCGCATCGTGTTCGACCTCGGGCTGATCGGGATGACGTGCACCGCGATCAGCACGCACATGGTCGTGTGTGGCTTCACGTTTTGCGAAATGTTCGGTCTGGAATACACGAAGATGCGGTTCCGTATCTTCGCCCTTGTTCCGGCCATCGGGCTCTTCGGCGTTGTCGCCAAACTGCCATTCTGGTTTCCCGTCGCCGCATCGGCCGTTTGCTTTGCGATGCTGCCGATCGCTTATCTGTTGTTCTATTTGCTGAACAACAAGGAAAGCTATTTGCGTGATGGCATGATGAAGTGGCCGAAACGCGAGTTCTTCAATATCGTGCTGGTTATCGCGTTGATCATGAGCGTCATCGGTTCGATCATTCAGATCAACAGCCGCGTGATCAAGAACCAATCCGTGCGCAAGCTGTTTTCGCAATCGATCGGCAAACTGTACAGTCCGCGTGACGATGAACGCTAAAACAGAAAATGTCTCGGAAACACGGTTACCGGCACCGTCACGGTTGCGCGGTTGGTTGATGCGTGGTGCCGCCATTTTGGTCGGGCTCGGCGTTTTCGTGGTCGCGGAGGCGATCTGCTGGTTGTTCGGTTGGGGCGCGCCAAACACGCATGCGGACCCGTTCGTCGGCTTCAATGACCTGCAACCGTTGTTCGTTCTTGATCAAG
This sequence comes from uncultured Pirellulaceae bacterium, assembly GCA_964607555.1. Lineage (GTDB taxonomy): Bacteria > Planctomycetota > Planctomycetia > Pirellulales > Pirellulaceae > JAJSAJ01. The sequence continues at coordinate 2,027 of CAZSOG010000807.1, forward strand.
CAAGCAACGTATACCATGTCGCGCCGGCGCGTTTGAAATTCTTTGTCGAAGACTCCTTTCCCGCCCAGAAGGCGCCCGGAACGTACCGCGTTTTCTGTCTCGGCGGTTCGACGGTCCAGGGTCGTCCATTCGCGAAGGAGACTTCCTTCACGACATGGTTGCAGCTGGCGCTGCAGTGTGCGGATCCGCATAGGAAATGGGAAGTCATCAACTGCGGCGGAGTCTCGTATGCGAGCTATCGGCTCGTGCCGGTCATGCTCGAATGCTTGCACTATGAACCGGATCTGTTCATTGTCTGCACGGGCCATAACGAGTTCTTGGAGGATCGTACCTACGGCGATATTCGCGATCAACCGGCGTTGCTGGCAACGCCCCATCATTACCTTGCGCGGCTGCGCACCTACCAGCTCTATCGGCAATTCGTCCTGCGCCTTCTGAAGAAACGGAGTCCACACCGGTCAACGGTCATACTCGGATCGGACGTGGACGCCATGCTCGACTACCATAATGGAATTCGCGCCTACCATCGTGACCCGGCATGGCGGCATGGGGTCGTTGAGCATTTTCGCTTCAACCTGTCCCGCATGGCGGCAATCTGCGACCAGCACGAGGTTCCCTTGGTCCTGATCGTGCCGCCATCGAATCTCGCCGATACGCCACCCTTCAAGTCCGAGCACCGCAGTGACATTTCGGCCGCGCAATTGGCCCAATTCGACCGCCTGGAGTCGGCGGCCCGCGCCGCGCCGACTCTCGGGCATGTGCGCGCCGTGGCGTTGTACCGCGAAGCACTTGCCATCGACCCGCAATATGCCGGCACGCATTACCAATTGGGCGTGCTGCTGGAGCTCCTTGGCCGATACAACGAGGCACGCGACGAATATCTGGCGGCGCGCGACCAGGATATCTGCCCGCTACGGATTGTCCAACCCATGGAAATTGCGATCCAGGAAGTTGCCGATACCTGGTCACTGCCCTGTCTCGATGCGCGCCAGTTGCTGGCAGCGCGCACGGAACATGGTATCCTGGACGGGTCCGTGCTGGTCGACCATGTCCACCCCTCGATCGAGAGCCATAAACTGATCGGCCTGGCACTGGTGAAACTGCTGGCCCCACTCAATGTCGTCACGCCCAAACCCGATTGGGAACGCGCGGCGCAAGACGTTTTTCAGAAACATTTCGATTCGCTTCCCATGTTCTATTTCGTACGCGGCCAACAACGTCTGCACGCGCTGCGGCAATGGGCGATCGGCAACGCCGACGGACCACCGATCGAGTCACGGATCCCGGCCCGTGGCAAGAAAAAAAAACATTGAATT
>CAZSOG010000808.1:0-3338 GCA_964607555.1 uncultured Pirellulaceae bacterium
CCAAGCCGAACGCGACCGCGCGTGCCGACGCGCTCTATGAGCGTGGACTTGCCGAAACAGCACTCAAGGACTACGCGAAAGCCGTCCAGACGTACACGACCCTCCTGAAGGAACTGCCTCGTTATGGCGCGGCCGACAAAGTGATGTACGAACTGGCCTGGGCGTATGACTCGACCGGCCAGAATGCGGACGCCGTGCGGACCTTCGCGACACTCGCCAAGGACCACCCCGAGAGCGGCCTGGCGGCGGAGGCCTGGTTTCACGTGGCCGAAAATCACTACGCAAACAAGCAGTTCGCGGAGGCGGCGGACGCATATCGCGCCTGCCTGAAAACCGCCACCGACATGCCGCTCAAGGAAAAAGCAACCTATAAGCTCGGCTGGGCCCACTTCCAGCTAAAACAATATGACAAGGCCTTGGAACAGTTCGATGCGCAGCTGACCCTCAGACCGGACGGCCCCCTGGCCGCGGACGCGTCCTTTCTGAAAGCTGAATCTCTGTTCAAGACCCAACAGTACGAGCCGGCGCTGACCGCCTTTCAGGAGGCACGCCGCCACAAGCCCTCATCCCCCCAGATCGACACGCTGATCATGCTGCATGGTGCCCAAACGGCCGGCCAACTGGAACATTGGCAGGAAGTCATCGACAAGATCCAACCGATTTTCGAAAAGTACCCGAACTCCCCGTATCTTGCGGAAGCCTATTTCGAGCGTGGCCGCGCCGAACAGAAACTGAATCAACAAGAGGCGGCAATCAAGGATTACCAGCAAGCCGCGGATCGATCGCGTGGCGAGGTTGGTGCACGAGCACGGTTCATGATCGGCGAGATTCGTTTCGGAAGCAAACAGTACGACGCAGCCATCAAGGACTTCCAGCGCGTCATGTACCGGGTGCGCTCAGAACAGGCGGATTCCGCCGTCCAAAACTGGCAAGCAAAGGCCGGCTTCGAAGCCGGGCGGTGTGCCGAACTACGCATCGAATCCGCCAAAACCGTGGCTGAACGGAAGACGCGGATCGCCGACGCGGTCAAATTCTATCGGTTCGTCGTCGACCGGTTTCCGAAACACGAGCTGGTTGCCCAAGCAAATCAGCGCCTCCAGGCCTTGGCCGGACTATAATACTACTATGTCCATGGACACGTAAGGTAGCTGTTGACGACATCTGCTATCCAGGAACACTAATCTTCACTGGTCAACACTAATGATACCGCCCTGGAAAGTCTGCAACACGCAATATAAGCCCGGCAGGTCGTGGAAAAGTTGGCGCCTTTTCAAGATGAGGTTTTCCGATATTAGCGAGAATTAGCGTCGATTAGTGTTCTTTTTCTTCTGGTCCGTGAACCGTTACCACGGAAGTGGCGACGTAGCATTCCGGCAGACCGTGGCACTGGTCGTGCGAGCCGTGCCCAAACGGGGAGATTGCGAATGTTGGAACCACAAACGTGCGACCACCGGCGCTGGCTGGCCAGTCTCCTGGTCGCCCTGGTCTGGGTTGCCTGGCTGGCCGGTCCCGGTCGGGTCACGGCCCAGGCCGTTCAGCCCGATCTGCCGACCGCCGATACCGCCCAAACACCAGCCCTCCGGATCGAAGAAGATGAGGGACTCAACTTCCTGTCACTGATCCTGAAAGGCGGCTGGTTCATGATCCCGATCGGCCTCACTTCGCTATTGGTCGTCACGGTTACCATCGAGCGATTCTTGGCATTGCGTCGCGGTCGCGTGCTGCCCAACGGCCTGGTTCGTGAGCTGGGTGAATTGGCGGGCGCGACCGGCACGTTCGATCCGCGCGCGGCGTACCGTATTTGCCAACGTTACCCGTCGGCGGCCGCGAGCGTCGTGCGCGACATGTTGCTGAAGATCGGCCGCCCGCACAGCGAAGTCGAGCATACCGTGTCCGAAGCAAGCGAACGAGAGGCAACTCGATTGTATACGAACGTGCGCTGGCTGAACCTGGCCGCTGCCATCGCACCCCTTCTGGGCCTTCTCGGCACCGTCTGGGGCATGATCGACGCGTTCCATCGCACCACCCAACTGAGTCCCGGTCAGAACAAAGCGGACGAGCTGGCGACCGGAATCTACGTGGCCCTGGTAACGACCTTCGGTGGCCTCATGGTCGCCATCCCCGCCGCCATCTTCGCGCATTACTTCGAGGGGCGCATTCAGAAACTGTTTCACCAGATCGACGAACTCCTTTTCAGCCTGTTGCCACAAATCGAACAATTCGAGGGACGCATGCGTTTCAGCCGGCAACCGGGTGACGGCCAGCAACTCAAGGCAACCGAGCAGGAGCGGCAGCCACGCCGCCCGTGACGTTGGATGACTCGTTTCGAGGAACCGCGATGTCCGTTAAAATCAACAAGGGAACGGCATTGGCGTCGTTGAGTCTGACGCCGTTGATCGATGTCGTGTTCCTGCTGCTCATTTTTTTCCTGGTGGCCACGCGTTTCGCGCAAGAGGATCGCGAGTTGGATGTCGTCCTGCCCTCGGCCAGCGAAGCCCGACCACTGACCGAGACACCGCGTGAGTTATTTGTCAACATCGATCGCACGGGCGAGTACTTTGTCGACGGGCGCAAGGTATCGGCGGAGGAAGTCGAACAGATTCTCAATCAGGCCGTCGCGAACAACCCGGCGAACCAGTCCGTGGTGATTCGCGCCGACAAACGTGTCCCTTTTGATTACGTGGTGACCGTCATGAACCTCTGCAACCGCGCGGGGGCGCGCGACTATTCCGTGACGACCCAGGGTGAATGACGCGACACTCCGCGGCAACGTGCACGACACATGGGCCCCATCGGACGAGAGAGACACATTTGACATCACTGCAACTTCAACAACCTCGTTTTTCAACGCCGCTATTTTCTCCCGTTTTCATGCGTTTTCCTGGGGAGCAACCTATTGGTATCCGGTGCTATTCTGTTCCCTCATTGTCCGTGAACCGTTATGTTTTGAGAGCCTGCCCGCGAGGCTGATTTGAGATTATCGATGGCCAAGACACGTCGCGTGATTCGCAAGCTGGAGATCGACCGGTATACACCGGTCGATGACCAATTGTGGCCGCTGGTCGTCGCCATGTTCTTGCTGGGCGGGTTTGTCGCGGGCACGATAACCGCCTATTTGCGTTTCGACGACGCGCGGTGGTACGCCAACGCCTGGACCTGGCTCATGGCGATCCCGTTGATCATCGCGCTCACGCTCACGTGGCTCGCCGCGACTGGAAATCGGGTCCTGCGCAGAACCATGCAGCTCGCCCTGGTCCTCTGCGCGATCATCCACATCGGACTGTTCGTTGTCGCGATCGAGACGAACATCTTTCGGCGTGTGTGGATGCAAGTGCTCA
>CAZSOG010000809.1:0-3333 GCA_964607555.1 uncultured Pirellulaceae bacterium
TGTAGGTCGGTTTTCCAAACCGACCGCGCGCAACCCCAATCGCGTGTCCCCTTGCGCTTTCCCCACGACCCACCGAGCAACCCGAATCCCAAGCTCCTCCCCGTCCACGACCCATGCGTAGTTCGATGCAATAACTTGACTCAACATCAACGAATTTCCGTCCATGAGGTTTCCAACGCGTCCCTGCCCGCGGTAACCGCCGTGTGAGACGCCCGCGGCGGCGTCCAGCGCCCTTCCAATTCTAGCACCCGCGTTGAATTCGTGCGAAACCTCTTGATATGAAGCCGGTTTTCCATCATCCTCATGGTCGGGAACGACAAAGGGTACACCAAACGCTACCAGCGCATCGTGAAACGTACGCACCCGTACGAGCTGTAAACTCAAGGAACCCTCGGATGCCGATTCGAAATGCCGTGATTATTGGCGTGGCCTTGATCACGTCCTTGGTCTGTTATCACAAGGCAACGCACAGCCGCTACGCGGATCAGTTTGTTTTTGCGATGCAGCTTGTCGAAGACAATTATGTCGAGCCCGTCAAGGCAGCGCAGCTTTTCGAGAACGCCATGATGGGGATGGTTGGCAATCTGGATGAATATTCCGCGTACATCAGTCCCCAGCAATTCCAGTTATTCAGCCAGAACATCGACCAGCAATTTGTCGGTATCGGCATTATCGTGCAGGGGCCGCCGCAAACCAATCAGCTGACGGTGGTGACGCCCGTGTACGATAGTCCGGCCTATCGAGCGGGCCTTCGTGCCGGGGACGTTATTCTGGAAATCGACGGGCAACGCACCGAAATGTGGTCGGTGGATCAGGCGGTCGAACGTATCAAGGGCCCGCAAGGCACGACGGTGACATTGACCGTCCGGCATGAAGGGACTGACCAGCGGTCTACCGTCGTCGTTGCACGCGATTTAATCCAGACTCGATCTGTTCTGGGTGACACGCGCGCGGATCACGGCAAGTGGAATTACTATCTCGAAGAGGATCCGAGCATCGGCTATGTTCGCATCACGACGTTCGGCGAGCGAACGAGCGAGGAGATGAAGGATGTACTGCGGTTTCGCGGCCATCCGATCAAGGCGTTGATCCTTGATTTACGCGGCAATCCAGGGGGGTTGCTGAGCGCGGCGGTCGAGGTGTCGGATATGTTCATCAATCAAGGGGTCATCGTCAGTATCCGCGGACGGCGCAAAGAGGACCGCGAGACGTATTCGGCATCGCCCAAGAACACGATATTCGATCCGGCGATCCCGATGGTGGTCCTGGTCGATGGGTACTCGGCTAGTGCGAGCGAGATTGTCTACGCATGTCTCAGGGACCATGGTCGAGCGGCGATCGTTGGGCAGCGCACGTGGGGTAAGGGCACGGTCCAGAACGTGATCATGATGGAACATGGCAAAGCCGCGTTGAAACTCACGACGGCCAGCTACTGGCGTCCCAACGGCAAGAACATTCATCGCCGCCGAGGCGCTTCCGAAGCGGACGATTGGGGCGTTCGCCCGACGGAGGGACTCGAAGTCGTACTGACGGCCGAACAGTATCGCAAGGTCCTTGAGCAGCGGCGCGACCGTGACATTCTACGGGAGGGAACCGAGAAACCACCGCACGGCCCACCGGCAGCGCCGGATGTCGAGGACCCGCAGCTGAAACGGGCGGTTGAGTATCTCCAGTCGAAGATCAAAGATCAGAATATGAAGGCAGCATAAAGAGGCATACACCGTGCAAATCGAATCGATTGAGCAGGACATCGTGTCACTTCCATGCCAGGCGCTGGTGGCCGGCATCCATGCGGACGGCCAGATGGACGCCCCGCTGACCGCGTTGAACCAGGCGATGGCCGGGACAATCTCCCAATTGGTGGAGCGTAAGGAGATTACTGGACGATCCGCCGAGCTAACGGAATTCATCGCACCGGCCGGCGTGGCGGCCGATCGCCTCCTTGTCGTCGGATTGGGAGATCGGCAAGAGTTCGGCCAGGCAACTGCGTTTCGGGCCGCCGCCACCGCCGCGAAACACTTGGCGAGCAAGCCGCGCGAGTGCATCGCCTTCTGTGTCGGCAAGAACTGGTCCAGCCAACATGGCGTGGCCGCCGGCTGCGGGGCGATTGTTGGGTCCACGGGCCAGGATCTTTATCGCACCGAAAAACGCTTGCACCCCCCCACGCGTGTCCTGTGGCATGGGCTCGATACCGGCGTGCTGCGCCGCGCTGAAGTGCTCGGTACGTGCGTGAACCTTGTTCGCCAATGGGTCAACGCGTCACCCAGTATCATGACACCCATCGGCTTTGCCGAAGAAGTGGTCCGTCTCGGAAAACAGTACGAGTTCGACGTGGAAGTCTGGGATGCGCAACGACTCGAACAGGAACGCTGTAATGCGCTCCTGGCCGTGGCACGGGCGGCGGCGAACGAACCTCGCTTGGTCGTGCTGCGGTATTGCGGCACGGGCGACCAGCAGCAACCGGCACCGGCTCTCGTCGGTAAGGGGGTTACGTTCGACTCCGGCGGCCTGTCACTTAAGCCCAGCGACGGCATGAAAACGATGAAGTGTGACATGGCCGGCGCCGCGACCGTTGTCGGCACGATCTCCGCCATCGCCCAAATGCAATTACCCGTCAATGTCATCGGCGTCGTCGGATTGGTCGAGAACATGATCGGCGGCAATGCCTACAAATTGGGCGAAGTGCTGACGGCACGCAACGGAAAAACGATCGAAGTACTCAATACGGACGCGGAAGGACGCCTTGTCCTTGCCGACGCACTGGATGTGGCCATCCAATACAATCCCGAACATCTGATAACTCTCGCGACGTTGACCGGTGCGTGCATGGTCGCACTGGGAACCGACGTGGCCGGCGTGATGACCAACAACCAAGCCTGGTGCGACCAGCTCTTGGATGCCGCCGATCGGTGTGGGGAGCCGGCGTGGCAGCTACCGATGTTCGCCGAATATGGAGAACAGATTAAGAGTGAGGTGGCCGATATCAAGAACATCGGTGAAGGACGCTGGGGTGGTGCGATCACCGCAGCCAAGTTCCTCGAACAATTCGTCGGCGATACACCCTGGATCCATGTCGATATCGCCGGCCCCTCCTTCTTGGAGAAACCCAAGCCGTGGATCGATGCCGGCGGCACCGGTGCAATGCTCCGGACACTGGTCACGCTGCTGCACGGGCCCGAATAATCCCGCCCGGCCGGTAAATCGCTGAAACACGCGCCGGGACCGGGCGCGGCACGGATGCGATTTGACGTAACCGTTCACGGTTCGTAAGACATTTAACCGCGGATGAACGCGGATCATCGCTGAAGAGAGTGGTTTTCCTTTTTCGTATCG
>CAZSOG010000810.1:0-3325 GCA_964607555.1 uncultured Pirellulaceae bacterium
GTTTCATCCAACCGCGTGCCACGACGTCGCGTTTGAATTCGTCGGAATGTCCTTTACCGTACTGATCCAGATACCGCTTCGATAGCGTCTCGACCTGATGCCAGCGCAGACGCGGTGCCTCGTTATTGGAAATAAGAAGCACCAGCGGCGGTTGAGGATAAAGTCGCTGGAGACGCTTCATCGCGGGCGTGTCCACGTAACCGCGTGCCGGGTCGCGCCATGGGGCGATGGCTCCGAACGGACTCAGCTTGGCCACGACTTTGCCGTCCGGCGACACGACCGCGGGAGATTGATTCACGGCACGCTGACGATACTCTTTCTTGACCAACATCGCTTCCCATTGCGTACCGCGCAAAGAGATCGGTAAACGCAACGTGCGACAATAATCGAGCAGCGGCCGATAGTAGGCGTCAAATCGCTCCGCCGCTTCCGCGTTCGCTCCCACATCGCCACGTGGCCAGTTCATCCATGGCAACAGGTGCACGCCTCGCCCAAGCAACTGAAGTTCGTATTCTGGTGTCCAACCCTGGCCGCGACTGCCCCCCGTGTTCCAGTGTCCAATCAGTGGCAGTGGACGACCTCGAGCGCCGTGCGGCGGCAACAAAGCTTCCGCGCGTATCTCCGCGGCTGCGCGCCGTGCTTTCGCATTCAGCGCTGCCGACTGGGCCATCGCATGCGCGCCGACAATCACCGCCAGCAGCACCACCGAAACCGTCAACCGAGGGTGTCTCATCATGGTACAAGTCCCTGACTAGCGAATCTACTCTCTTACTCCATCATACGGAATCCCCTCATGACTCATGACTGTAAGAAAGAGACGACCACGAATCAACACGAATAACGGGGAAGAAAGGCAGATACACCACACTTGATCCATGATATACTGGACGGTTCGCCCAGATGACCGATTCCAAGTCCTGCGTATTGGAAGTGACACAATGCGATCCACCAGCCCGTCATGCCGGCTCGTTATCCTGACGATTCTCGCCGGTATCGTTTGCGGCGGGTCGCTGGTGGCCGGGGAAATCGCGGAATCGCCCGTGATTTCGCGCGCCCAGCTCGAAGCAGATTGGGTGCTTCAGGATCAGGTGCGCCGATTGCCGCCGCTGCCCACGACCGCCGCGCCGGTGACCACCGCGGAGGATGCCAGCGGCGGTTGCGATGGGATCATCGACGGCACATACGGGTTCCATACCGACCGGGATGACCGTCCGTGGTGGCAGGTTGATCTGGGGAAACAAACTCGATTGGACCGCGTCGTCATCTACAATCGAGGGGAAGGCGTCAGCGAACGTGCCGCACGGCTTGAAGTGCTCATTTCCCTGGACGGCACGAAGTGGGACTGCGTGTACCGCCACGATGGAACGGTCTTCCTGGGCGCCGCTGACCAACAGCCGCTGGTCGTCCCATTGGCGGGGAAGTTGGCTCGTTGGGTGCGTATCCAGTTGCCAGACAAGAACTATTTGCACCTGGACGAGGTGCAGGCGTATCCGGTTGATAGTGACACAAACATGGCCCTTAATAAGCCGGCGGACCAGTCGAGCGTCAGTACGTGGTCGACCCCGCCGGTTTCGGCGACAACCAACACGTTGCCGCCGCCCGACTATCCGGTCGCTCGGGCTCTGGAACGCGGTCGAAGGCTCGCCGACGAGTTGCGCCGGCTGGGTGTCGACGTGAGCAACGCGAATACGGTACTGCAACACATTGGCAAGCAACTCGCCGCGCTGCCAAACGGCGGCGACACGGAGCAGCGCCGACCACTCTATTTTCGCGCCCGCGGGGCCGTGCGCGAACTGGCGCTGAGCAGCCCGCTATTGGATTTTGACGATCTGCTGCTGGTCAAACGCGTGCCCGGATCGTTCACGCACATGTCGGACCAGTATTACGGTTGGTTTTCCCGACCTGGCGGCGGTTTATACATACTGAAGCAATTCAAGACCGATGCGCCTCAGTTGTGCTGTCTGACCGGCACGTTTCCACCAGGCAGCTTCTTGCGTCCCGATATATCGTATGACGGCCAACGCGTGCTGTTCGCTTACTGCAGGTACTATCCAGATGTGAGCACGCAGCCGAACAAGCTGGACAAGAAGAACATCCCGGAAGACGCGTTTTATCATCTTTACGAAATGCGGCTCGATGGAACCGCACTGCACCGGTTGACGCACGGCAAGTATGACGACTTCGACGGTCGGTATCTCCCGGACGATCGGATCGTGTTCCTGTCGACACGGCGCGGGCAAGCTCTACAGTGTGCCAGCAATCAGGTCGTGAATAACAGCGACCGGGCCGATGCGGACTGTTATGTGCGCTGTGGCGGCGGACCCGAACGGCCGGTCGCCGTCTACACGCTGCATGTGATGGACGCGGACGGCAGTAATCTGGTCCGCATTTCTCCCTTTGAAATGTTTGAATGGACGCCAAGCGTTGACGACCAGGGACAGATTCTCTATGCCCGTTGGGACTACGTGGATCGTTACAACATGCCCTATGTCAGCTTATGGGCGACCAACCCGGACGGGACCGGCGCGCGCGCCGTGTTCGGGAACTACACGCGGATTCCACACTGCATCTTCGAGGCGCGCAGCATTCCAAATTCGCAAAAACTGGTTTTCACGGCTTCCGGGCACCACGCGTTAACTGGCGGCTCGCTCGTTCTGCTGGACCCGAACAAGGGGCCTGACGGCGAAGGACCCATGCGGCGTCTCACGCCCGAGGTCGTCTTCCCGGAAAGTGAAGGATGGCCCCAGACCTATTTTGCGAATCCCTACCCACTCTCCGAAACCCAGTTCCTGGTGGCCTGGAGCGGCAAGCCGTTTCCCCGTGGTACACCACACCCGCGCTGGGGGATGCCGAGTCAACCGAACGACCTTGGTATCTATTTGTTCGATTCGTTTGGCAATCTGAATCTCATCTATCGCGATCCGGCCATCAGTTGCATGTACCCGCTGCCGATCCGACCCCGCCGGCGCCCGCCGCGCGTGGCGTCGAAAATCGAGCGAGACGGCACCGCCGAGGGCCGGATGTTGTTGGTCGACGTCTATCGCGGCCTGGCGTCCGTTCCGCGCGGGACGATCAAGCAGTTGCGTCTCATCGCGATTCCCGCCAAGACGCATCCCACGATGAACTTCCCTGCGATGGGTCTCACCCGCGATGACCCCGGCAAGGCCGTGCTGGGCACGGTGCCGGTGCAACCGGACGGATCGGCTCTGTTTCGGGTCCCTGCCGGCGTCGCGTTGTTTTTTCAGGCGCTGGACGCGGACGGCATGGCGGGTCAAACGATGCGCAGCGCCGCGTACGTTCAACCCGGCCAGACGTTGGCCTGCAT
>CAZSOG010000811.1:0-3325 GCA_964607555.1 uncultured Pirellulaceae bacterium
CCGCCCTCCAACAGACACGCCACGGAGCGGGAACACGAGCGGCAGACTCCAGGTGACGACACGCCGTTGGCGACAAGATCCCAGGCGCATATCCATGACGTACGCCAGGACGTGGATGGATGGATCGCCACGTTTCCCGACGATCCAGACACGTTGGAAATGAAGGCGCGCACGTTGGACTGGGTGGGAAAATCCAGCCAAGCCGTGGACGTCTGGAAACAGTGTTTGAAACTCAATCCGGATTACATCCACGCCTATGTTGGCATGGCCGCGGTCGCGGCAAGAAACGGTAACCACCAGGAAGCGGCCGAACTGGCACGCAAGGCAATTGCGTTGAGCAACCAGGCTTTTCGGGCCCGCGCGATACTTGCCGAAGCACTGATCAATCTCGGCAAATCGGCGAAAGCGGTCGAGGTGCTCAACGCATTTCTTACGCGGGACCCGCGGTCCCAGGGCTACTTCCTTCTGGGGCGTGCGTATTCCGATTTGGGACAATTGGCCAAGGCACAGGCAAGCTACGAGTCGGCGATTAAGATCTACCCGCGGTATGCCGAAGCCTTCTACGCGCTTTCCAGAATCTACCTGCGATTGAAAGAACGCGACAAGGCCCGCACGGCAATCGCCAAGTACCACGCCCTCATGCTCGAACGCAAACCGACCCGTCCGGGAATGGAGCGCCCCAAGGACGATCTGGAAGACATGTCCAAGAACGCGGCAATTATCTACACCGATGTCGGGCGCGTCTACTATGTGAAAAACAAGCCGAAGCTGGCCGAACGTGTTTGGCGACGCGCGGCGGCGTTAGGTCCGAAGAACGTGCCCTGCCGGCAAGGGCTGGCCTGGTTGTATCGGAATGACAATCGATTGTCCGACACGATCAAGCGGTTGGAAGAAATCGCCGCAATTGACCCGGGCAAACCGAGTTACTACCTGGAGATCGGCCGCTTGCATGCCGCCCTGAACGAAGTCACGGCAGCGGAACACGCCTTTGAAACAGCGGCGACGGTCGATCCAAAAAACCCGGACGCCGGCAACCTGGCGCTTGTCGATCTCTACCTGGCCACGAACCAGAATCTCGCGAAGGCGGTGGAACTGGCACACGAACTTGTGAAGCGTAATCCGAGTGCCTCGAACTACGCGCGCCTCGCGGCGGTTTGCTTTCGCAATGGTGACTTAGCCGCGGCGGAAAATGCCATTGCTCGGGCGGTCAAGGCAGCGCCGACCAACGTTAAGTACAAGCAGTTGCAGCGGACGATAGAAAAAGTGACTGGGAAGTAGGCACTTCGTGGCAACCGAACCAAATCGTGTCTTAGAAACCTTATGGGCCGAAATTTGATGATCTTGAGTCAAGTTTTGTGTCGGGTCGGGCGCGGAGTTAGATTCTTAGGCTGCCACATGCGCGCACCGTGCGCGCATGTTTCGAAGCGAACAACGGGAGCGTCGCGGAACGAGGGCGTACTCCCCTGTGGGTTGCGGGCCACCCGCATTAGGCTAGACTGAAAGTTCGATTCGACCGCTCGGCGAACACGTGCGGTGAACGCCCCCGTCCGTCGCGGCGGCGGTGGAACACCCGCCCCGAGACCAGGAGACCGCAACTCATGCCATGTCCTCACGGACTTGTTCTTCGCGTATTAGCAACTGTGCTCACGGCGACCCTCCTGCTAAGTGGCACGGTCCGCGCCGACCAGCGGCCGCTCCACATTGCAAGCCTGGACGTGAAACTCCCGTCGGCCGTTACTGCACATCCACTCGTTTACATTGTGCGTCAGCAGTACGCCTCGGACCACCACAACACGGCCACGTTGTTTCAGACGGGTGAGATCAACGCAAACAAGTTCCAAGGCGGCAGCGCTATTCGACGGATCGATTTCGCCCATGGCGGCACGATCCAAACGCTGCTTGACGTTCCCAACGGCGTGGTGCGTGATCTGGAAGTCCATTTTTATGGTGACCGACTCCTGTTTGCCATGCGGCGTGACGCCCAGGACGATTACCACATCTACACGATGCACGCGAACGGATCCGAGTTACGACAGTTGACGTTCGGACGTGGCGTTTCCGATATCGATCCCATCTACCTCCCGGACGACCGCATTCTGTTCGGCGCGACGCGCGAGCCGAAGTACTGCATGTGCAATCGTCACATCATGTGCAATCTGTTCACGATGGACGTGGACGGCGCGAACATCCAGCAGATTGGCCACAGCACGCTGTTCGAAGGGCACCCGTCGTTGTTGCCGGATGGCCGCGTTCTGTACGATCGATGGGAGTACGTTGACCGCAACTTCGGCGATGCACAAGGCGTCTGGACATGCAACCCGGACGGGACCAACCACGCGATATTCTGGGGCAACAACACGAACTCGCCCGGCGCGGTGCTCGACGGCCGCGTGATCCCCGGCACGTCCAAGATCATCTGCACGTTTTCATCTTGCCACGATCGACCGTGGGGCGCCCTGGCGATGGTCGACCCGGATCGCGGCCTGGACGGCCGCGGGCCGGTCGTGCGAACGTGGCCCGTCGACGCAGTCGGGCTCGTTGGCAAGGGCAACTACGACACATTCAAAAAAGTGCGTCCACGTTACGAGGACCCTTATCCCATTTCGGATCATCAGTTCCTATGTGCCCGCACAGTCGGCAAGCGTGAGCACACGGGGATTTTTCTCGTCGACCTGGCCGGCCATGAAATCCTGTTGCATGCCGAGCAACCAGGCTGTTTTGACCCGATGCCGCTGCGCCGGCGTCCGCGGCCGCCGGTAATCGCCCCACGCGTCGACCTCAGGAAGAAAAACGGTATCGTCTACGTCTCCGATGTCTACTCGGGACTCGCCAAGGACCGGGTGCACGCGGGCGAAGTGAAATACTTGCGGGTCGTCGAGTCCCCCGAGAAGCGTTTCTGGACGCAGCCGGCCTGGGACGGCGGCACCGGCCAGCAGGCGCCCGGCATGGCCTGGGACGATTTCAATAACAAACGGATCCTCGGCACGGTACCGGTCGAGCGAGATGGGAGTGTCTATTTCCAGATACCCGCGGATCGGTTCATCTATTTCCAGTTGTTGGACGCACGCGGCATGATGGTCCAATCCATGCGCAGCGGCACGATCGTGCGCCCCGGCGAGACGGTCGGATGCGTCGGTTGCCATAAGGGACACCAGGAATCGCCGCTCCCGGGCCGAGTGGCCGAATCCCTGCGTCAGGCACCGCGACCGTTGGAACCTGGGCACGGCCCGGAACGCGACGTCAGGTACACGGCCGAGGTGCCACCGGTCGGGGATCGGCACGTTGTCAGCTGCGCCGACTACGGGAAAATGGCCGCCAAACAGGT
>CAZSOG010000812.1:0-3324 GCA_964607555.1 uncultured Pirellulaceae bacterium
CTGGAGCCTGCGTTCGCACCAACGCGCTGCCGCGGCGGCGGCGGCGGGACAGTTCCAATCGGAGCTCGTCCCGGTGCAGGCGCCGCGCCCCCAACGCCCGCAGCGCCGAGGGCGCCGGCCAAGAAAGCACCCGCGCCAACGCCCCCGGCGGCGGATGTCCCGCCGGCATTGCCTCCGGCGACCTCTCCGGCGCCCGGCAAGCCCGGCCTCGCGCCCCCGACGCCCGAACGACAGACTTCGATCGGGCCGAACGATGCCATGCTGACCGTACGAGTCCCCGAATCCGCGTTGGTTTTTGTCAATGGCGCGCCGACTCGCAGCACCGGAGTCGTCCGTCACTACGTGTCGCGTGATCTGACGCTCGGGTTCCAGTACACCTATGAACTGCGTGTCGTGACTCAGCAGAACGGGCATCCCGTGACCGAGACGCGCACCGTGCATTTGCGTGCGGGTCACGCCAGTCAACTGGCATTCGCGGACGCCGCGCGCGACGTCGAGACGATGCTGACCTTGCATGTGCCGAGCGATGCCAAAGTCTACTTGGCGGGCAAGCCGATGCGTGGCAGCGGGTCCGTGCGGACATTTCGAACGCGACGTCTGGCGGCCGGCGACGTCTGGAAAGATTATGCGATCCAGGTGACCGTCCAGCAGAATGGTCAGACGTTGGCCAAAGAGAAAACCATCGCCTTGGCGGGTGGTCAACAGCGTGAGATGACGTTCGAGTTCAGTTTGGATCGACTCGCGTCGGCCAAATGATTCCCAGGCTCACGAACCCGGATTATTCACGAAGTTCGTCGCGAGGAGTCGCAGCAGATCGCTCGTGAATAATCCGGGCTAACACAGCGCGCCAGCCCGCGCGGTCCTTGGGACCGCCGCGGGCTTTTTTTGATGACGGTAGATCGCCGCGCATCAACGGGCAAGCGACGTGCCCAAAGCACGAGCGGGTGGGTTGTCGATGGAAACACGTGCCGACTATACTGGCTGCTTGGCCAGTGCGGCACCAGCCCGGGTAGCCTTCGGCCGCCGCCGTGATGTGTTGCTTCTGGGCCGCCGTTTGTGAACCCTTGGTGGGCGGATTGCCACGTCCGTCCTTTCTCCCCGTTGGGTGAAATTCGAGTCTATGTTTGCTTGATGCCAAATGGCAGGCATCGTTTCCCGAGGAGGCCGGTAAAGTGTACGACAGTTTGGCCGTTGTCGGAGCGACGGGTGCTGTTGGTCGGATCGTGCTGTCCCTATTGGTGGAGCGCGACTTTCCGTTCCAGAAAATCAAGTTCCTGGCATCGCAACGTTCCGTCGGCAAACCGATCACGTTCCGGGGCAAGTCGTACCAGGTCGAGTTATTGTGCCCTGCGGCATTTGATGACGTTGATTTGGCAATCAGCAGCACGCCAGACGATGTGGCGCGCGAGTTCATCCCCGAAGCGGTTAAGCGGTCGACGGTCGTCGTGGACGAGAGTGGCGCGTGGCGCATGGACGATTCGGTGCCGTTGGTGGTTCCGGAGGTGAACCCAGACGCCCTCAAGCTCCATCGGGGGATCATTGCCAGCCCCAACTGTTCAACAACCCAGATGGTCGTGGCGATGAAGCCGCTACACGACGCGGGGCGCATACGGCGCGTGGTGGTCAGCACCTATCAGGCGACCAGCGGGGCAGGGGTGGTAGGTCAAGAAGATCTGGTGGAGGGCTCGCGCGCCAGTTTGGCGGGCAAGACGCATGCCTACACCGCGTTCGCGCACCCAATCGCATTCAACGTCATCCCGCAAATCGGCGGCCCGAAACACGAGCAATACACGTCGGAAGAGATGAAGATGGTGTGGGAAACGCACAAGATCTTCGCGGACGACACGATTCGCGTTTGCCCGACATGCGTGCGGGTCCCGGTAACGAATTGTCACAGCGAGAGTATTCTGGTGGAGACGGAGCGTCCCATTTCCGCGGCGGAAGCGACGCAGTTATTCGCGGATTTTCCGGGCATCACGGTTCTTGACGACCTGGCCGCGGGCCGGTATCCAATGCCGCTGAATTGCACCGAACAAGATGACGTGTTCGTCGGTCGGATTCGCCGTGACATATCGAGCGATCATGGTGTGGCCTTCTGGTGTGTCAGTGACAATTTGCGCAAGGGCGCGGCCACCAACGCGGTGCAGATCGCGGAACTCCTGGTCAAGCACTAAGCGTCTGTCACAAAACCACACGGAAAACGGGAATCAACCACGAAAACCACGAAGATATTCTCTTGGTTGGTCGGGTTTGGTGCCAGGTCCCCACTGAATCACACCGACGGTGTGACAGCATGCAGTCATTTCGAATAACGCTGGCATATGATGGTACCGACTATTCGGGTTGGCAGTACCAACCCGGTCGCGCAACGATTCAGGGTGTGCTGGAGGAAGCGTTGACACGCACGACCCAGGACTCATCGCGCGTGATCGCCAGCGGGCGAACCGACGCGGGAGTTCACGCGATGCGTCAGGTCGCCTCGTTCCGTTGTCGAACGCGTATGACCGCGGACGCACTGTGTCGCGCGTTGAACGCGAATACTCCGGACGATATTCACATCTGGACGGTCGCTCCGGTGCCGCCATCCTTCCACCCCATTCGCGACGCGGTTTCGAAACATTACCAATACAGAATTCACCTGGGTGCACAGCGTGATTTATTCGCGCGACGCTACACGTGGCATATACCTCGTCAACTTGCTCTGCCGGCGATGCGGTCGGCGGCGGCGCACCTGGCGGGAACGCATGATTTCCGCAGTTTCGAGTCGTCTGGAGCGCCGCGTAAATCATCGGTCCGGACGATCCACGAGTTGGCCATACAGCACGCGGATCAACAGGGCGTGGAGTCTCTGACGATCGCGGTCGCGGCAGACGGTTTCCTATACAAAATGGTTCGCAACATCGTGGGGACACTCGTGCAGGTTGGCCTCGGCAAGCGTGCCGCCGACTCGATGGTCGGCATTTTGGCAAGTTGTGATCGGCGCGCGGCGGGCCCGACGGCGCCGCCGCACGGCCTTATTCTGTGGAATGTCAAGTACTGACGATGCGCGCCGGCGGCGATCCGACGGTGAGAAGAGTGGGTGCTAGAGTCCTCATGGGCGGAAATTTGATGATCTTGAGTCAAGTTTTTGGGTCGAGGTATAGCCCCGTCCCTACGGGACCGAACATCGGGCGAGAGACGCGGGTAGTGCAGAATCATGCGCTCCACCGGGATGAACCCGGCGGTGGCGGGAGGGACAAGAGCCAGGTCATGCGTCCGTTGGTTGGAGCCAACGCCTCGCTAGTGTCTGTCTGGAAACTTGTAACTTGCATGTACACATGACCT
>CAZSOG010000813.1:0-3323 GCA_964607555.1 uncultured Pirellulaceae bacterium
TGAACGGGTCGTGACCCGAGCGGCGACATCTTCGATCAGAATACGTCCGTCGGGGCCACTTCCGGGCACTTGATCGAGTGAGAGTCCAAGTGCCCGCGCCATGCGGCGCACGGCCGGTGCCGCTTGGGCGCCGCCGGCATCGGTTTCCTTCTGGTCCATGTCCGCTGCCTTGGTGGCGTGAGGTTGTGGATCGACCGCGGCGCGCGGCGCGGGACGCACAACGCCCGCGACCGGATCCCCCGACACATCTTGATCGGTGCTGTCGTGGCCGGTCCGCGCGTCAGTGCTCTCCTTCAAGGGCGCGTACGCGAGCATTGGTTCACCGACGCGGAGCGACTGGCCAGGTTCCGCCAGCAATTCGCGTATGGTCCCAGCGAATGGCGAAGGTAATTCCATCGTGGCTTTGTCGGTGACGACCTCGGCAAGTTTCTGGCCGTGGCGCACGTTCTCTCCTTGCTCTATCTGCCACTGGACAAGTTCGGCTTCGTAGACGCCTTCCCCGAGTTCTGGAACACGGTATTCCATCGCTATCATGCCTCCTCCGCGATCAACGCGTGCATTGCCTTCTCGATGTGTGCGAGCTGGGGAACCGAGTTACGCTCGTATACCTGATTCAAGCCGATGCCGGGCAGATGGCGGCCCATCAAGACGCGCGGGCGCGCCAGCAGGTCATAAAAATGTTCGTCGATCACACGACGCAGCAAGTGTTCACCAAAGTTCGTTACCTCGGTATCCTCGTTAACGATCAGGAGCCGACCGCTACGCAGGATGCTCCGTGAAATCAACCGCCAATCATACGGAAAGATCGTCCGCAAATCGATAACATCCACCGTGACGCCGAGCGACGCGGCGAGCCGATCCGCTGCCTCGATGCACAGGGGCAGCGTGCGGCCGTAACTGACCACGGTCGCATCGACCCCCGTACGGACGCGCGTGGCCTGGCCGAGTGGAACGTAGTATTCCTCGGTCTTGGGCCAGCAAGGTTGCCACCCCGTACGGTCGCCCACCGGTGCGTCAATCATCTGTTTCAACTGATCGGCGTCTGCCGGTTCGCCTGGAATCAGGTCCTGGTCGTGGACGCGGAGCAGGGACTTGGGGAGCAGTACGAGGACCGGGTTGGGATCGACAATTGCCGATAACATCAAGCCATACGCATCCCGTGCATTGCTCGGAATAACAATCTTCCAGCCTGGCATGCGGCTTGCCCAGCTCTCAAAACTGTGTGAGTGGTACAGACTTCCGCGGATCCCGGATCCATTGGGTGTCATCACGACCAGCGGCATCGAGTAGCCACCGGCGCCGGCCCAGCGTTGATTACCCGCCACTTTCAACAGGTCGATTGTGTTGAATCCGTAGTCGCAGAACTGAATCTCCGCGACCGGCCGACCGCCGGCATAGGCGATCCCCATCGCCGTTCCAATGATGCCACGCTCGTCCAGTGGTGTATTCCAGGCGGTTTCGAGGCCTTGGGTCGCCGTGAAGACACCGCCCAGCGGTGGCCCGACATCTTCACCCAGGATGTCGGTCACACCGAGAAATGTCTCTCCATAATGAAGGGCCATGCGGATCGCTTGCACCATTGTAGCCATGACACGGTAGGCTCCTATTCCGGCAAGCCATCGTAGTCGTCCGGGTACACGACATCAACCGGACTCGGTGCATAGGTGTGTGTCGCGACATCTTGCGCACTCGGCTGAGGCTCGGCTAACACGCGTTGCACGGCGTCGTCAACCTGCTGTCGAGCATCCACCCATATCCGTTCGATGTCCGTCTGTGTCAAAGCACCCGCGTCGCGCAGCTGATGCTCGAATTCTTCCACGCAATCCGGTTGGTCATGGACACGCACTGCTCCACTGGAAGATGAATGGCCATGCAATCTGGAGACGCGTGGTTCAAGCAGGTAGGGGCGACGCTCATCCCGGCACCAAGCCATGGCGCGCGCGATCGCGTTCCAGCTGGAGATCGGATCATTCCCGTCGATCGCATCGCCGGGGATCCCAAAGGGCTTGCCGCGGCTGCTGATCGGGTCCGCATGGCACTGCGTTGCGGTAGCCGTGGAGATGCCCCATTGATTGTTCATGACGATCATGAGCACGGGGAGTTCGTTCCCGGGACGCGTCGACCACAGCATACAAGACGCGAAGTCCCCTTCCGCGGTGCCGGCGTCGCCACCCACCACGATGGTGATGCCCGTGCCTCCGTGTCGCTTTTGCACGATCGCGGTGCCCGGCGCGATGACATATTGGATTTCGACGACCGAGCTGACCGGGACGACATTCCACTCGGGCTTCGCATAGTGGCCGGCAAAATTCCGTCCTTGAGAGTGCGGATCGGTCCGCGTCATCGCGATCTGCCGCAACGCATCGTCCAGTGGCATGCCCATGGCCAGCAAAGTCGCCGAGTTACGATAATGGAGATGAAGGTAGTCATACGCGGGCCCGCACCCTTTTTTGACCTGGAGACCCAGGCAAACATTGAACGCTTCTTCGCCCGGGCCACCGATCCAGAAATGTGCTTGTCCCGACTTGCTCATCTTGATCATGCGCTCCTCGAGCGCACGAGCCCGCACCATGATGAGGTAAATCCGGGTGCAAAGATCGGAAGGTAGAGTCTCGCGGCCACTGACAATTTCAACAATCGTGCTCACCAAATACAACTCCGATCGCGCAGGCATGCCCGCCCGTCCCCACCCGCTGCCCGTCCCACATCCAGCAGCCGGTGGTCACCATGCTGCCCGCATTCACTGGATAATTATTCTTGCGCGATGGTGAATTCAATAAACCTCTATTCTACGTAAATTGGGCCCGGGGGACAGCTGTAACTTGGGCGGATTTGCAAAAAACGGACTGGGTTGGCATACGCGGATCTGTCCTGGAACTTGTCACAAAACTGCTTCGGCAGGACGTGCAGCCGGTTCTTCGACGGACTTGGAAGTCCATCGTACGTGCTTGGTACGGAGTTTTAAGAGACGTTTTTGGTTTGCCGGTCCGGCAGGCTGATCTGATCGGGGAAAGTGGATCGGTTGGGCAGTTGGCCCGGGTCGCTTGATGATTTTCGAAACGGTGGCGCCATGCGACCGATACTGAACCAGGTGTGACGATCATGTCACCCGGCAAAAAACGAGTTGTCGGCGTCACCGGAGTATTTCAGGGGCAAGCCGCGGCGCGGGATTCTTGGGCAGATACCTGTCCAACTATTTGCGCCGCCGCGCGTAAAGGGTAACTGTTCACGACCCGGAAAGCTGAAAACCGCAGATGAACGCGGATAGGGCAATCCGTAGTGTAATTCGCGAAATCGAACAAGCGATCGTGATTACATCCGAT
>CAZSOG010000814.1:0-3323 GCA_964607555.1 uncultured Pirellulaceae bacterium
CATTTGAAACACAGAGGCACAGAGATCACGGAGGTGATTCGAAAACAACTTTCTCCGTGTCCTCTGTGTCCTCGGTGTTTTCATTCTTCTGTCAGTCCACCTGAGCTGCCCAGACGGCTCACGATCTTCTTTTTTGGTCAAAGATATTTTGGACGTTTGCCGCTAAGAGTGCTGAAAAACGTGTCAATGACTGCAATCCGCTAAAATGTTACCGAAAAACATGCGCGCGCGGCATGAGTCGACGAGGGGCAGAAAGAAACAGGCGGACGTCCTACGGCCGAGTGAGACAATCAGATCGCGTCCGCATTGCTTGAGTCAATCCCGGGCAGTAAAAGAAATAGGAGTCGTCGAATGTCCGTCTGGCAATACGCCGCGCGGCCGGCTGGTCCTTTTCCTAGCGTCTGTCTGGACTTACGGCCCCTCGCGACAAACGTCATGAATCATCCGGGCCAGGTAATTGCGAAATCCGTAGCCGCTCACGGTTCGCAAGACACTTAACCGCAGATGCACGCTGATACCTACGGAAAACCGTTGTTTTCGCCTTCCGCAGCCGACATGACAGCGATCGCTTTTTCAACGTTGCGCATTGCAATTCGAACCGCGTTATCTGCGTCCATCCGCGTTCATCTGCGGTTTTGAGACTTCCGGTGCGTGAACGGTTACCGAAATTCCACGCAACTGTTTGCAATTCCGTGCAAGAAGATTTATGATCAGCGTGTGGCTCTGGGAGCCGCATGCCGACAGGGGCTGCTCGAGAAGGAAAAAGTCGCAATACAACTCCGATCATCCGCCGGGGCGGATCATCTTCTGACACGCGTTCTCGCGGACGCCGCGGGCCGCGCGCCGGTATGTCGCTCCGTTTCCGTTGCATCATGGAACGAGCACGCCCGGCACATGCGCGACACAGGGGGCATCTTCCCGATAGTTCATGGTTGCGCCGTACGAGTGCGTAGAAAGGTTTGCCATGTCGAAGGACCAAGAACCCGTTGCCGTCGCCCAGGAGCGCATCGAGCAGTTCGCGAGTCGCGTGCGCACGATTCGCGGCAGTTTGCACGAGGTGATTGTCGGCCAGGACGACGCGTTGGACCAATTGTTGATCTGTGCGTTGACCGGCTCGCATGCACTGCTTGTCGGCGTGCCGGGCTTGGCGAAGACACTGATGGTCAAGGCCTTGGCTTCCGCGTTCCACTGGAAGTACGCCCGGATTCAATTCACGCCCGACCTGATGCCGTCGGACATCACCGGTTACGAGCTACTCGGTCGCGCGGCCGACGGATCTCCGGAAATGGCTTTTCGGCCCGGGCCGGTGTTCGCCAATCTGGTCCTGGCCGACGAGATCAACCGCGCGGCACCCAAGACGCAATCGGCGTTGTTGGAATCGATGGCCGAGCAACATGTGACGGTGGGTGGAAAGACGTATGACCTGGAGGAGCCGTTTCTGGTCGTCGCGACGCAGAACCCAATCGAGCAGGAAGGCACGTATCCACTGCCCGAAGCACAATTGGATCGTTTCATGATGGAGATCCGCATCGCCTATCCTTCGCCGGACCAGGAGGAGGAGATCGTGATGAAGACGACCGCCGGCGCGTTGCCGCTGCCGGAAGCGGCGCTTGAGCGTGAGTCGTTCCTGCAATTACGAGACTTGGTTTTCGCGGTCCCATTGCCACCGAACGTCGCCGCATATGCCGTTCACCTGTGTGGCGCGAGCCGGCCGGACGACACCCGCGCGACGGCCCTGGCCCGAGATTACATCGCCTGGGGAGCCGGCCCGCGAGGATCGCAGAACCTGGTCCTCGCCGCCAAGGCCCGGGCCCTGCTTGTCGGCCACGCGGCACCGACCGTCGACGACATCCGCGCCGTGGCCTTGCCCATCTTGAGACATCGTTTGATCGTGAACCATCGTGCCGTGGGCGATTCCATCACGGCCGAACAGGTCATTGACGGACTGCTCCGAGACATCGCCGCATGAGTACTCGAACCCAGAGCCGCTTTCTCGATCTTCGCGCGCTGGCAGCGCTCGAACACTTGCGTTTCACGACGCGGCAACGCATCGAGGGAACGTATAGC
The DNA here is from genome assembly GCA_964607555.1 of uncultured Pirellulaceae bacterium. Taxonomy (GTDB): domain Bacteria; phylum Planctomycetota; class Planctomycetia; order Pirellulales; family Pirellulaceae; genus JAJSAJ01. The sequence goes on from CAZSOG010000814.1 coordinate 2,068, forward strand.
GGCCGCCATCAGTCGCGGCAGCAGGGGGGGGCGGGCGAGTTCGTCGACTACCGGGAGTATTCGGGCGGTGAAGATCTTCGCCGACTCGACTGGAAGGTCCTGGCGCGGACCGGAAAGGCCTTCGTGCGCATCTATCAGGATGAAACCAACCTCCCGTGCACGCTGGCGCTGGATGCAAGTGGTTCGATGGCGTTTGGCGAAAACGGTCGAAAGCACGGCGCTGGTTCGAAGATCGAGTATACGCAGTACCTCGCCACGGCGTTCAGTCACGTAATCAGCCGCGCTCAGGATCAGGTCGGTCTGGCGATCATGGACGAGGCCTTGCGCGAGTTCATGGCGCCGCACGCGACCGCCACGCATGTGACGCGCATGCAGGATCTGATCGAGGGCATGGTCACGCGCCCGGCGCGGCACATGGCGGACGCGCTGCGGACGCTGTTTGAACGGTCCAGTCGGCGCGGCGTCTTGATGGTGATCAGCGATTTTCTGATGGATGATCTGGAGCGCGTATTTGCCGCGCTGCGGCTGTTCCGGCATCAGGGTTGGGAAGTCATCGTGTTGCATATGGTCCATCCGGGTGAAGAGCGGCTGCCTGACGGCGTCGCGTTTCGTTTCGACGGCATGGAAAACGAAGGGAGTGTTTTCTGTTCGCCGGCCGACATTCGGGCGGAGTATCAACGTCGTTTCCAATCGCATTTGTCGGTCGTTCGCCAGTTCGCGCTGGCCGGAGGTTGTGACTATCGGCTCGTCTCCACGGCCGTTTCCTATATACGGACGTTGCAAGGGTTCTTGGTTGAACGGGCGGGGTAACCATGTTTCTTCATCCGTGGGCGATTGTGCTGGGAGTGGGTGCCGCGACGTTGCCGATCGTGGTTCATCTACTGACCAGGCCCAAGCCCGTGCGCAAGCCGCTGTCGACGCTGCGGTTCGTGCGTCAGGCAATTCAGCAACGGCGGGCACGGCACCGGCTCAGAGACCTGATCGTCCTGTTGCTGCGCACGGCCGCGGTTCTGCTTATTGCGTTGGCGATTGCTCGGCCGCGTCTGGGCCATCGGCCCCTGGTCTCCGATGCCGAAGTGGGCGCGACAGCGCGCGTCGTGATCCTGGACGTGAGCCAGAGCATGGCGGCGGTTGCCGGTGGCGTGACGTCGATCGAACGTGCACGGACGACAGCAGCGACGTTTCTCCGCTACCGCCCGGGCCTGCGCGCCAATCTGATCATGGCCGGTGCCCAGCCACGCGCGGTGTTCACGGAG
>CAZSOG010000815.1:0-3307 GCA_964607555.1 uncultured Pirellulaceae bacterium
CATGACCATATGGTTCCATCATACGCCAATCGGCGAAGCAGCTCAAACCGATGTTGGCCGTGGCGTGCTTGCACGGCAATTCCCAACTGGCGTATGATGGACGTGTCGCCGCTTTGACGGCCACGAAACGAAGACCTTACACGCCGATTTCCTCCGGGACGAGTGGCAGTTCTCGCCGCCGGGTCCTTGCCAGCGTTGGGAGAACATCATGGGAGTGCCGAGCATCCATTCAACAGCCAACCAGAAAAAAACGTTTTCCCTGACCGCCAGTCGGCGGCATATGCTGCAAACCGTCGGCTTGGCCGCCGCCGGTTTGCCATGGGCGCAGTCGGCCCCAATGCGTTCGGCGTGGGGGGCCGAGCCGGTCCCGTTGGACCGATTTCCGCGCCTCGTGCAAGAATACTATGTCCGCCTGGTTCGGGACGCCGATCGGCGCAAGATCGCGGAGTATCAAGAGCTCAAGACCAAGGAGGATGCCGAGCAGTACGTGAAATCGGTGCAGAAGCGGATTCGAGCCAGTTTCGGGCCCGAACCGGAACGGACTCCGCTGAATGCCCGGATCACGGGCGTTGTCGAACGCGACGCGTATCGGATCGAGAAGCTGATTTTCGAGAGCCGGCCGGGATTTCCCGTGACCGCGAATCTCTATGTTCCCAAAGGCATCACGTCGCCCCGGCCCGGAGTCGTCGGAACCTGCGGCCATTCGAACAACGGCAAGGCGTCCGAGGCGTACCAGTCGTTTTCCCAGGGACTGGCACGGTTGGGATACCTCTGCTTGATCTACGATCCCATCAGTCAAGGTGAACGACTCCAGTATACGAAGGACGACCTGACGTCGAAATATGGTCCGGGCGTTCGCGAGCACATCCAGGAAGGCAACCAGCAGTTCTTGATTGGCGAGTTCCTGGGCATGTGGCGCGCGTGGGACGGGATTCGCGCGCTCGACTATCTGCTGACCCGCGAAGAAGTCGATCCGCATCATGTGGGCGTGACCGGCAACTCGGGCGGTGGCACCATGACGACCTGGTTGTGCGGCGTCGAACGGCGGTGGACCATGGCCGCTCCGTCGTGCTTTGTCACGACCTTCCGACGCAACATGGAGAACGAACTTCCCGCCGATACCGAACAGTGCCCGCCGCGTGCCATCGCACTGGGACTGGACCATTGCGACTTCATCGCGGCGATGGCGCCGAAGCCCGTGATTCTGCTGGGCAAAGAGCGTGATTTCTTCGATGTCCGTGGGATTGAAGAGGCGTATGGCCGACTGAAACACCTTTACACGCTGCTCGGTCACGCGGACAACATCGGGCTGTTTGTGGGACCAACCACGCACGGGTATACAAAAGAGAATCGCGAGGCCATGTACCAATGGTTCAACCGAGCGACGAAGATTTCGGACGCGACAACCGAACCGAAACTGACGATGGAAAAAGACGAAACCCTCTGGTGTACTCCCAAAGGCCAAGTCGCCGCGCTGCCGAAGACGCGGACGGTGTTCATGTTCACGCGTGACAAAGCCGGGCGGCGCGCCACGCGGCGCCCGGCGCCACGCGGCGCCACGCTGACGCAAAAAATTAAACGCGTCTTGCAGTTGCCTGTCAGCCCGGGTCAGCCGCCCGATTTTCGGATTCTGCGCGCGCAGCGCGCCACCGGCTATCCGCTGCGCAATGCAATTACCTACGCGGTCAATACCGAACCGGGCATCTTCGCGCTCGTCTACATGTTATCGAAGGAGCGCGAGTATTCGCGGCCGCCGCGCGATGGCAAGCAGGCGCTCCTGTATGTGTCGCACCGATCGAGCGACGCGGAACTGCGCGGCGAGTCATTGATTCGCGATACGATCAAGGCAGAGCCGGGACGCCGCGTGTTTTCGTGCGACGTTCGGGGGATCGGTGACTCGCTTCCCAACACGTGCGGCACCCATACATTCAATGACCCGTACGGATGTGATTTCTTCTATTCGATCCATGGCCTGATGCTCGACCGTCCGTATCTGGGCCAGAAGACCTACGATCTGTTACGTGTGCTCGATTGGCTCGAATCCTGCGGATATGACGACATCCATTTGGTCGCCAAGGGCTGGGGTGCACTGGCCGGCACGTTCGCCGCGCTGCTCGACGATCGGATTAAACGTATCACCCTGAAGAATGCGTTGACCTCGTACGCGGCAATCGCGCAAACAGAAGACTACCGCTGGCCGTTGGCCACGCTGCTGCCGAACGTCCTGACCCACTTCGATCTACCTGAATGCTACCGGGAACTCAGTCCCAAACAGTTGACTCAGATCGAGCCCTGGGGACCAACCGAGGGCCTGGACGGTGGCTAGGCCGTGCATGGTGATGAAGAGATGAATTGGGGAAAAAAATAGGAAATAGGAAATAAGAAATAAGAAATTAGAAATTAGAAATAAGAAATTAGAAATAGGGTAACTGTTCACGGACCAGAAGAAAAAGAACACTAATCGACGCTAATTCGCGCTGATATTGGAAAACCTCATTCTGAAATGCCTTCGACTTTTCTACGACCTGCCGGATTCATGTTGAGTGTTGCAGACTTTCCAGGCCGGTATCATTAGTGTTGATCAGTGAAGATTAGTGTTCCTTGATAGCAGATGCCGTGAACGGCTACGAGATTAGAAAGTGAACGGGTGGGCTATCTTGGGTTTGTGTTTTTGCCCACGAAATCCTTGTCCCGTATCTTTCGCCCTCCCGTAGCGGTCAGTGCCATGGTTCGAGTTCGACCTGCGTGTCGTAGTAGACGGCACACTCACCGTCGTCGGTCAGTTCGGCCGACACCAATGCATTGGCGCAACGATCGGCCGATAGCCAGCCTCCCTTCTCCATGAGCACGACGTCACGGCGTTGGCGATCGTCGAATTGTAATCGGACGGGGATACGACCTTGGGCGGACCGCAAGGCGACGGTCTGACCGTGTTGAAACCCGTTCGCCGCATCTGGATGCACGGTTGCGACTGCCGGGCCAACTTGCGTTTCGGGGGGCCATTGTGATGATTGGGCCTTTTTCGTTGACAGGGCGGCCAACCGCAGTGCGCCGTTGGGGCCAGCCGCGAACATCCGTTCCGGCAGCGCGGTCAGCAATTGGACTTTACCGCTCGGTGTGTTGAACCGTCGGTCCGCGAACAGCACGTCCGGTGCGAATGGATTGCGGACCGCGCCCCGCTGAAACGCTTGTAGAGTGATTCCACGCGTGGCAAGGCGGGACAATATCCGTTTCTTCCACACAGCCACCGGAGCGGAAAACTCCTCGTCCAATCCAACGCGCCGCGCCAGCAGCTGAATAATTTCAT
>CAZSOG010000816.1:0-3300 GCA_964607555.1 uncultured Pirellulaceae bacterium
GAAATTAGAAATTAGAAATTAGAAATAAGAAATAAGAAATAAGAAATAAGAAATAAGAGATTAGAAACCGTCATGAGGCTTGGCTTCAGTACGTTTGCTGGAGATGTCGCAGTCCGTCGAGGACGCGGATGCGCGCGGTACGGAGGCCGTTTTGTTATATACCGCCGCCACTTTGAGATGTCCTGTGCGAGTTCGACCAGCGGGAGAACGGACTGCGTCAATTCACTACCCAGTCGGACGAACCTAACCGCCTATAGAATAACCCTCTAACACTAGCCACTCAACACAATTGGGAAGTGGACCATGTTACGAAAAACTCTGACCCGATATGCGTTATCGACACTGGTTGCGGCCGGTTTGTTCATCGGCGTGGTGGCGGTCGCCCGCGCGCAACCGGCACCACCCCCGGCGGCGGCGATGGCCAATGTGGCGCCGGCGGCAGGCGCAACTGAGAACGCGATCCCGACCAAGAACCTGCTGGACGTGTTGCGTGACGGCGGGTTGCTGATGATCCCGATCGCCGGGTGTTCGTTCATCCTTTTGGTGTTCGTATTTGAACGCGCGATCAGTTTACGGCGGGGCCGGGTGATCCCGAGGCCGTTTGTACGGCGGTTCCTGGAACAGCTTCGTGAGGGTCAATTGGACGCCGAAGAGGCCCGGCGACTCTGTGCGGAGAACCGCAGTCCGGTCGCGGAAGTGTTCGGCGCGGCGGTCCGCAAATGGGGCCGACCTTCGGTCGAAGTGGAGCAGGCAATCATCGATGCCGGCGAGCGTGTGACCAACGGGCTGCGGCGCTATTTGCGGCTGTTCAACGGCATCTCGACGATCAGCCCCCTGTTGGGACTATTGGGAACGGTCCTGGGCATGATCACGGCGTTCAACGCGATTGTCACGGCGGGGGCGATGGGGAGACCCGAGCTGCTGGCCGGTGGGATCAGCCAGGCATTGCTGACCACGGCCGCGGGGCTCTCGGTAGCGATCCCGGCACTGATCGCCTACTTGTTCTTTGTCAGTCGCGTGGACCGATTGATTATCAGTATTGATTCGTTAGGCCAACAGGTCGTGGAGTTGATTTCGGCCGAGTCGATGAACACGCGTGGCCAACGTCGTTCGAAGGCGGCGTAATGGTGGACGCGCCGAACCGAAGTGGCGGAGCGCCCGGCACGCCGGCCATCATGAAGGTGGGACCCTAACAATTGGTGACAGCCCATGCCTCTCAAAACACATCAAGATGAACAGCCGACACTGAACTTGACGCCGATGATCGATATCGTGTTCTTGTTGATCATCTTCTTCATGGTCGGCACGAAGTTCGCTGAATGGGAAAGCAAGTTGACCTTGAAAGTCCCGCAGGTGACCGATGTCGGCGCGCTTGCCCCGGCGCCCGAAAAACGCGTGATTAATGTCTATGGCGATGGGCGACTATCGTTGGATCAAGACTTCGTATCGCTTGAGCAGCTCGAACAGCGGCTCGCGAAAGCACGGCAGCAATACAACGAATTGGGTGTTGTTGTGCGCGGGGACGCGGAAGGCGCGTTTCAAAACGTCGCCACGGTACTTGGCGCGTGCCGCAAGGCGGGGATTACGGATATGGGTATTTCAGTCCGTTTGGCACGGAAAAACAGGTAGGCCATCGGCATGTTGACGTGGATGCTTATCGGCGACGCGGTGACTGTGGGTTCGGTGCTCAATAGCCGAACGCTCGGGATCACGGTTTGGATCGGGCTTGCCGCGCTGTCCATCGCGCTCTTGATTTTGATGCGCACCCGGTGGGGGCAGGTCAAGCCGCTGTCGAAGTGTATCGTGCTTTCCCTCTTCGCACACTTTTTGTTGTTCATGTACGCTTACGGCACGCGTCTGTTCGTTCCGACGCCCGCCGGTCGCGGCGACGAAGTCATCCAATTGGCGTTCGTCACCACGGATACCGCGTCGGACGAAATATCGGACTCGAGTGATACGAAACCCTGGGAACGATTCGTCGCGGAGGATGTACGTGCCCCGGACACGGCCGACCCGGTCCGCGCGGGTGCCACCCCGGACGCACCACGGCGTGCCGAACCGAATATCGAATGGGTCGCGCCACGCGATGTGATCCCTGACGCGAAAATACCGATCCCAGAGCCGACGCGGCCGATGGCCGACCGGCCGCGGCACGACGCGCCCGTGCACGCGGACGCGCTGGTCCAAGCGGCGACAATCGAGGCTCCCGTCACGGCACGGCACGCGGTCCCCGAACCGATGGTGCCCGTGCCGCTTGCCCCTACACCCTCACCCGCCGCGACCATCATGCCCACTCCGGCGACCGCCAACCCGCATCGCTCCGCGCAACCCGAGCTGCCGACCCAACTGACCGATGTCGAGTCGCGCATGCAACAGCTCACGGATATCGCGACGTTGGTCGATACGGCCGACGCCCGGTCCGCAACAGTGGATCGGACCGCGCAGTCAGATAATCGAGGTGCTTCGCCGGTCGAGAGCTCGGGTATCGCCGACGTCGCGCGCCGGATGACGCAGACCGCACCCGGCGCGGTGCCGGAGCCCGTCGCGATGGTTCGTGCCGAGGCGCTGGCCACGATGGCGGGGCCGGAACTGGTGCGTCATCTGGTCACGCAGGCGCCACCGCGCTTGGCCGATGGCCAACCCATGCCAGACCCGTACGTCGCGCGCAGCACGTCGCAGCGCGAGCAATGGGCGCGCCGGCAAGGTGGAAGCGCCGAAGCAGAAGCTGCCGTTGAAGCCGCACTCAGATGGCTGGCCGCACACCAGGAATCGGACGGACGCTGGGATGCCGATCGCTGGGGAGGCGGCTTCGAAACGAAAACCGCGGGCCACGACCGAGGTGGGGCCGGCACCAATGCCGATACCGGAATCACGGGGCTGGCCATCCTGACCTTTCTGGCGAACGGGCAAACCCACTTGGAAGGAAAATGTCGCAAAAACGTTCAGCGTGGGCTCGAGTTCCTGCTGCGCAGCCAGGCGCTGGACGGCAATCTGAGCGGTCAGTCGCGGCTGTATGCCAGCATGTACTGCCATGGAATGGCGACGTTGGCAATGAGTGAAGCGCTGGCAATGACTGGCGATGTGCGGATCCGACCGTATGTCCGGAAGGCAATTGAGTATACGGTGAACGCCCAAAACCCGACCAGTGGCGGGTGGCGTTACCAGCCCGGTGACCAGGGTGATATGAGCCAGTTTGGCTGGCAAGTCATGGCGCTCAAGAGTGCCAGCATGGCCGGGATCCCCATCCCGGAGTCGACGCGTGCGGGGATGATCGCTTTCCTGAACCGTTGTGCCCTGGGC
>CAZSOG010000817.1:0-3284 GCA_964607555.1 uncultured Pirellulaceae bacterium
CTGGAGTGCTGGGCGCGCAGATCGCCGGCGCGGGACTCGGCGGGTGCGCCATGGCCCTGGTCGAAGTTGACGCGGTCGATGCCGTTACCGAGCGATTGAACCGTCTATTCTATACGCCGAAGAACCTGCCGTCGGGAGTCACGGTCTGCACACCGTCGGCCGGCAGCAGCCTGTTGCACGTCGCCGCTCCCGTACATGCCTCGTGATCTTGGTTCAACCATCGTGGGAATATTGGCGGACCACCGTTGTCAGCCGCCACGCAAAAGGCCAGAATACTAGCTGTGTCATACCTGTTGCAGAAACTGAAAGGGCCGCCGCCCCTTTCCGCACGTGGTGCGAACCACGCACTTTCAGTTCAGGGCGTAACTTATGAGGAGTGAGACAATGAGACACGCGCGACGAACGGACATGGCATCTTGGTTGGGGATCGTCCTGGGGGTGTTGGCAACTGTCTGGATCCTGCCGCAGGCCGCCGCGGACGTGCGAATGCCCGCGATTTTCTCGGATCATGTGGTGCTCCAGAGAAACCAGGCGGATCCCGTTTGGGGTTGGGCCGACGCCGGCGAGGATGTCACGGTCGTGTTGGGCGACGAAAAGAAGACAACCAAAGCCGACGCGCAAGGCCGGTGGCGAGTCACATTGGATCCCATGCCGGCCGGTGGCCCGCATCAGATCGTCGTCGAAGGCAAGAATCGAATCGCGGTACAAGACGTCCTGTTCGGCGAGGTCTGGCTTTGTTCGGGACAGTCCAACATGCAGTTCGCCTTGAACTCGGGCAAGGATGCGGATCTGGAAAAGATGACAGCCAAGTACCCGAACATTCGGTTGATTACCGTCCCCCGTGTCGGCACGCAAGAGCCGCGGGAGGACTTCAAGGGCCAGTGGCAGCTCTGTTCACCCGAAACGATCGGCGGTTTTTCCGCGGTCGGATATCTGTTTGGTCGACAACTGTATCAGACGCTGGATGTGCCGATCGGTCTGATCAATAACTCGTGGGGCGGATCTTCCTGTGAAGCCTGGATACGGCGTGACCTGCTGGAAAAGGACCCGATCTACCAGCCCCTGCTGGAACGTTGGGCGCAGACGGAAAAGACCTTCGATCCGGAAAAGGCCCAGGCCAACTATCAAAAGCAACTCGACGCCTGGAAGGAAAAGGCGAAAATCGCCCGCCAGGCCGGCAAACCCGTGCCGCGTCGTCCACGCGCGCCCGGGAACCCACTGGTCGGCCAACATCGCCCGGCCAATCTCTACAACGGGGTCCTCAAACCCTTGATCGGCTACGGGATTCGCGGTGCGATCTGGTACCAGGGCGAGTCCAACGCCTCACGCGCCTACCAGTATCGCAAGATGTTCCCACTGATGATCACGTCGTGGCGAGATGAGTGGAAACAGGGCGATTTTCCGTTCTTCTGGGTCCAGCTGGCCGACTTCAGAAACGAAGTGGCTGAACCTCAGGAAAGCGATTGGGCCGAATTGCGTGAGGCACAGACAATGGCCCTGAGCCTGCCCAATACCGGACAAGCAGTGATTATCGATATCGGACAGGCCGACAATATCCACCCGAAAAACAAACAGGACGTCGGCAAACGCCTGGCCCGTTGGGCACTTGGCACGGTCTATGGCATCGATCTGGTCTACCGTAGCCCGGAATACAAATCGATGGAACGGAAAGGCAACAAGATCGAAATCACGTTCCAGTACGTCGACCAGGGACTGCAGACGTTTGACGTCAAAGAAGTCCGCGGGTTCACGATCGCGGGGGCCGACAAGAAATTTGTCAATGCCCAGGCACGCATTGTTGGCAAGGATAAGGTGGAAGTCTGGAGCGATGCCGTCCCGGACCCGGTCGCGGTCCGGTACGCGTGGGCCGACAATCCGGTCTGCAACCTGTATAACAGGACACTTCTGCCGGTCACGCCCCTGCGTACCGACGATTGGCCCGGAGTGACAGTCGATGTGCTCAAGTAGAGATGATTTGAAAGAAAAAATTAGAAATAAAAAAGTAGAAATAAGAAATAAGAAATAAGAAATAAAAAATAAGAAATTAGAGATTAGAGATTAGAGATTAGGTAAGCGTTTAGCCAAACGCAGTCGCATGTCGGTCGCAAGACCCTCACGGGCCTGGCCCGTGGGTGAATGAATCTCATTCGCTAAAAACTCGCATGCCAACCGCGCGTTCTCGCCCCCCCCACAGCCTTCGGCCAGGTGGGGAGTGAGTGGTGTGCGCGAGGCATCGTTCCAAGCCCATGAGACTCCTTTACCAACCGCACAAGGCGGTTGGGGTCGAGAGAACGCAAGAAATCTTGGCAAGAACGTTGATGGGCAAGAGGATGTTGGTCTCGCATTCTTGCGCACCGTTTTCTTGCCCTTCTCGCCCCAGTGTTTCTCGATCGAAAACGATTTGTACGAACGGTTGCGAGTGGCACGTGGCTGTGACTGTCACGAAGAATTCCCGGCCCGTTTTTCGGGTCGCAAACGCCGCCCGCCGCAGGAGATGCCATCATGAAAGATCGTCTTGTCTCAACGACGCAAGTTGTGTTGATCGTGACGTGGGGGATCGTCTCCACAATTGGATCCGCCTGGTTGTGTCAGCCAGCGCTGGCCCAGCAACCCAAACGCGTGTCGGATCGCGCGCATCTCGCTCGGCAAACTGCCCTGTTGAAGCAGCTCGTGCCGACAACACTGCGCGCGATGGGACATCGCAACTGGATTGCGATTGTCGACTCGGCCTATCCACTGCAGACAGCACCCGGCATCAAGACCGTTTATGTTGGCGGCGACCAGCTGGCCGCCGTCAAACGGGTCCTCGATGGCATCGACGAGGCGAAGCATGTGCGCGGCATTGTCTACGTGGATAAAGAACTGGATTATGTGCCGCCGGAGGTCGCGCCCGGGATCGAGTCCTACCGCGCCGGGCTGGAACAGTTGCTTGGCAAGCGCACCGTTCACAAACAGCTTCATGAAGATACGATTCGCATGCTGGATGATGCATCAAAGTTATTCAACGTGCTGATCATCAAGACCGATCTGGCGATTCCCTACACCTCGGTCTTTGTACAGCTGGACTGCGGCTATTGGAGCGAACAGGCCGAGCGGCGATTGCGTGCGCGCATGAAGGACACGAAATATACTCCAGGCGGTTAGGTTCGTCCAAGTGGATCGTGAATTGGCGCGGTCCGTTCTCCCGTTGGTCGAACTCGCCCAGGACATTTCAAAGGGGCGGCAGCATAGTAGCCGTTCACGACACCTGCTATCAAGGAACACTAATCTTCACTGATCAACAC
>CAZSOG010000818.1:0-3274 GCA_964607555.1 uncultured Pirellulaceae bacterium
ACCCAACGCGCCGCGCCAAACGGACGGCCACGTTGCGCACCCACGCGCAACGCGTTCGGTTCCTTTGCAGTGAGCGGCTGGTTGAGCCGCTCGATCCAGTTGGCCGCGCGGCCGATGGGCCAAGCCGAAAGCAACTTGGGTTCGGGTTCCACCTTCTGCGCCTAACGCCACAACGAACCGTAACGCCACTGTTCGGCACGCGTAACCAGCTCGGTGCGCAACGGATTCCGTTCCACGATCAACACGTCAAGTCGCCCAATCCGGTGAGTATAATCAACCACTTCGCCACATAAAAGACCCCCGTCCTCTTTCCGAAGTCCGCCACGGGCGTGTCACCGCCGGCTGCGGCGAAGTACACGGCCACGGGCTTGTCGGCAGAGGCGAAACGAAACACCTTGGACGCGGTACCGGTCGATCGGGCCGTCTGTCGATCGGCGTGCTGGCGAAGCACGCGGAACCCCACGTCGGGATACATCAGTCCCCGGGCGATTCCCGCTCCGCGCTTGTCGCTGGCTTGTGCCTGGCTCAGCAGGCCCGCATACCGGTCCATTACGTCCAGAAACGATGCCCCAAGGCGAGGCGTGTAGCTCTTGAATGTGTTGTTGACCAGTTCCGAAACGTTTCCGATCATGTCATACAAACCAAAGGCATTCGGCTTCTTTTGGCCGACTGGGTGAGTGTGGAACGCCGAGTTGCTGGCGGTCCAGGCGTAGTCCTTGTAGGCGGTCATATCGTCGCCCCACGGATACTTGCCTTGCTTGCCGGCAAAGGCGGCGTGATGCCACTCCCGCGCGTTTGGCAACCGATAGCCGTCGGCGTCCCCGCGCACGAAGAACGGGGTGGCGAGAATTTCTCTCCCACGGAAAAGAGCCTGGCGCTCCCTGCCAGACAGTTCCTTGGAGGCTTTCAGTTCTTCGTGCGACATCATGAGCGGTCGGTAGACCATTGCCTTGCGCAGCACGATTTGGAAGTTCTGGTCGGCGTAGTAAACTGGCGTGCGGCCTTCCAGTTCGCTTAACGCGTTGGTCCAGAGCATCGCGACGTCCCGGCCGATGCCGGTGACCGGTTCGTCCGCCGTGCGGACGCCGGACGTCCAGTCGTCGCCGAAGCCCCAATACGCCATCGAGCCGATCTCGCCGCTCTGGTCGAACTCGTAGCCGTTGGCGATAGCCCAGTCGTAGACCGGCCGCCATTGGGCAAAGGTCACCTCGGTAACGCCCATGTCATAATCCTTGCCGGGAATGGCAGCCAGCTTGAGCATCGGCTTGCCCAGCGGGGCCTTGTGCCGACGCGATGGGTCGCCGGCCGTTTTCTTCTTACCCTTGCGGATGATCCAGTGCGGCAAGTCCCCGGCTGAGGCATCCATCGGCGGCAGGGGCAGACCGGCGTCGCGGCGAACCAGCCGCAGGCCGATGTCAAACCGACCATGAATCGCGTCGTCGCCGTAGGGACTGGCCGAAACCGTTCGCGGATCTCTCGGCGAGAGGAAGCTGCCGCCCAGAACCGTCAGTGTGTCGTCGGCCGGGTCGAGCTGGTCGCCGTAGGTCCAGACGGGTTCCCATACGTTGCCGCCCAGGTCGTGGATGCCCAGCCGGTTGGGTTTTCCGCTTCCGACGGGGCTGGTGAACTGGCCGACGACGTTGTTTTGTTCCGCGCCGACAGCGTAAGCGGCCTTCCACTCGCTGACACTCGGCAGTCGGAAGCCGTCTGCGTCCCACTTGACGTAGACCGTCGGCAGCGGCCTGGTCTTGACGTAAGTGGGGCTTCGCAGTACTTCCCGGAAGAGCTTGGTGCATTCGGGGTCCTCGTAGTAGCACGGTGTGCGCGACTCGTAGGCCGACAGCGCATTGCACCAGAGGATCATGTCGTGGAGCGTGACATCGGTGACGGGTTGGTTCTGACCGTCGGTCCATTGGTGCCGCGGTTCGGCGTGGACGGTGTAGTCCATCGAGCCCATGTCGCCGTTCTTGCGGAAGTTGAATCCGGGAAACCCGGCGTGGGCGGGCGTACGGACCATGCGATGGATCTTCCGCCAGAGCTCGTAAGGGACTTCGCACGTGCTCATGGAGAACTTTGGCACGGCGTCTGTCGCGACCTCGGCCATGTCGATCATCGAGCTGGGGCGCCGCGGCGCGGTGACGATGGCGTCGGCTTCGAAGGCCTCCCACTTGCAGCCGAAGTAACCGTTGACCAACCGGTCCTTGGCCACGTACCACCCGACGGCGGTTACGTTGTCGAAAGTGACGTTCTCGTACTTCGCCCGGGCCGGGTCGAAGTAGAAATCGTGCGGGGCTATCGGGTTGTACTTCGCCCAGCGCGTCTTCGTGGGGGCCTGCTTGTGCAGACCGACGTAGCGGAAGATGGCTTCGGACATGTAGAACTGGTCGCCGTTGCGGACAACCCACCGGTTGGCGTCCATGCCCATGTAGTATCGTCCCAGCCAGCAGCGCAGCTCGCACGAGTCGTCGAAGCCGACACGGTGCCGGTCGCCGCCGTTGATGAAGTCATCCTTCTGCCAGAGCAGCAGGTAACACATGCGGTAGGGACTGCCGATCTCGAGCGTCTCGTGGAAAAGAGTCCAGTTTCGTCGAGGCTGATTGGCCTCGCCTTCCTCGGCGTCGTTCATGCCGTCTTCGCTAAAGCCGCTGCTCTCTGTGTTAGCCTGGTAGATCGCCGCCCCGCCGAACCATCGCTGCGTGCCGACGGTCGTGTCGTACCACGGCGCGACCATGCTCATCGGATTGGCCGGGTCCAGGTCCAGCACGTGGCAGGCGACGGTGTCGTCCTGGGTCCGCCCGTCACCGTCCACGTCCAGGTCGTGAAACTGCTGGACGTCGTCGCGTGCGACAGAGACGTCCCACATCCCGGTCTTGGAGTCACGGTCGATGCGATAGCGATGGAAACTGTTAATGCCGTGGACGTTGCCGTCCATGTTGCGGTTGTGTTCCATGCCCTGCTTGGCGATGTAGACACGTCGCGACTCCGTGGCAGCGTCGCGGGGAGCGGGCTTCGGCTGCCAGACGCGAGGCACGTTGTAGGCATTCACGGTTGTCGGATCGACGGTGAGACTATCTGCTCCGATCGCTCCTTTTGAATCTGCGGCGGACGCAAGGCCGCCCAGGCACAGTGTCCACAGCACCACGCTCCGCATGCCAATCGTTCTTGCTCCGCGTAACATACTTACCTTTGTCAATTCACGCATTTCTTGCTCCTCCACTACTTTTTGTAAATTCACTCCTGCGTGTTCAACGCATTTGCCACCGCAGGGCGGTCA
>CAZSOG010000819.1:0-3265 GCA_964607555.1 uncultured Pirellulaceae bacterium
CTGCGGAGCATTCGCTCCGTGAGATCGCTTTCGTAATCAAGAATCCTCTGTATCTCGTCAAACACGACCACGACTTTGCGTTTTCCTTGCGTGGCGATCGCTTCCGGCGCCTTCAGCACTTCGGCCAACTCAACTTCAGATTGCCGAGGGACCACGACTCCAAAACTGACCGTCGGCTTGCCGTCCTCGCCAAACGAGACACTCGGGATGAGACGGCCAAACATATTCTTGGCAACCTCGAGAATCTGCTTGGGTGTGGAAGCGATGGCTAGTGAGATGGCCTTCGCTGTCGCCATGGCGAACGATGCTTCCGAATCGGTCGGCCAAAGATCGACGTACACCTCGATAAATCGCTTCCGCGGAAGTCTATCGAGTACGGCCCGAACCAGCGACGTCTTGCCGAGACGCCGCTCGGAATAAATGAACAACTTCTCGCCGTTCTCGACCGCGCGTCGCAAGTCGCGCAACTCGTTTTTCCGATTGCAGAAGGCGTCGCCGACAACGACATTGCCATATTGAAATGGGTTCTTCATGGGTCTACCCTGCCTTCCCTGATCATCGGCATCGCGTTGACCCCAAGCACGTTTGGCACCGTTCGTCCGTGATTATACATTACGCAGATTGCGTAACGCAAGATGCGTAATATGATGAGATGGTCAGTCCAGTGTATTTCTTGCCATGTAGTATTCTCGCCGAATCTTCTCGGCACGCCGTTGGGCATGGGGTGGCGTGCGAAGAGGCGGGCAAAAACAATTTGTGGCAAGAATATGAAAGCCCGCCAGGTGCCGGGTGCCGCTGGAGTTCTTGGACCGGGCCGCCACGGACGCGGACGTTCGTCGTACCGGGGGGGGCGCGGCGGTTCGAGAATCGCCTGGTCAGTCGCCCAGCTGTTCCAGGGCCGCGATGCACTGCTGTTTGAATCTGTCGGCGTCGAAGTTGGCTGGTGGCTGGCGTTGGTTCAAACGAATACTGCCGGTGGTCTCGTCGAGCATTTTCTTGGCGGCACGGTACGCGTCGTTTGTTTGCCCCTGTTGCGCGCACTGCTTGATGCGTTTCCAGAGCGTGTTGTACAAGTAAAAGTCTTCCGCTCCCTCGCGGCACCGCTCAAAGTGAATCGTGGGGTACAACGCGTGACGCCCGTAGCAGAGTGCCGCCGTGTCCGGCTCGCGGCCGTCCAGATCGAAGAACTGGTACCCGTGTAGAATATTCAAGTGCCACTGCCACCGTGCGCGGACCCCTTTGCGGTACTCGCTCCACTGGTACAGCCCGAACGAATAACGCGTGCGTCCCTGATTGTAAATGTGAACCACACTGCCCAGCTTGGCGGCCTCTTTCATGACCGACGGATCATGGTTATTGAGACTGTTGATATCGAGCACCTCGAAGAACCGCTGGTGCCAGTACAGCAGGTCGTTCTTGTCCGTTGGCCGCGCGTTGAAATGGACACTGTAGCTGCCACTGGTCTGCACCGTTTGCGGGAACGCGGCACTCACGCTCTTCATCAGACGCATGAATGCCAGTTCGCGTTCCGCCTGGTCGCGGACGCGCGTCTCATCGCACATGGCGTAAAATATCGTCGGCCAGCCCGCGGCACGTGCATGCGCATCCACAGCCTGCCAGGCATGCATCAATGCCTGGTCGTATGGCAGGCCGCTTTGCCGCTGGACCTTCGCGCCGACATCTCCCTTTTCGTAGTGCTGGCTCAGGCCGCGAAACCGGATGCCACCGTAACCGTTGATGGGCGCGGCGAACCCGCGTTTTTTCAACAGCGCGAAGAAACGGTCCATGTCACCGTAATCAATGACCGGTTGCCCATCACGCCAACCGGTCAGGGTCCAACTTGGTCCGCCCGAAACGGCGTTCATCCCGTGCCGGCGCAACATCTGCAACGTCTGATCCAGAGCCTCCCAGCGCTGGTCCGCGGGGATGAGCCCCGGCGGCATCAAGCCAAAGAACCCCATCAGAAAATCCGTGCTCCGATCGAGCACCACGGGACGCACGTCGAGCGTCAATGGAACTCGCAGTAGCGGCGCGCCATCGCTACGCCTGAGAACGATCGCTCCGTCGTATTGGCCGGCCGGCGTGCTGCGTCGAACCAAAGCCGTTACGATCAGCTCGCGCGTCACGTCCCTTGGGAAAGCGAGCGCTGACGTCAGACGCAGCGTATGCGGCCGCACATGATACGCGATCTGGCCAAAGTCGCGACTCGTGTTGTACCAGACCACTTGCAGTTTGGCGTCCGGCTGGCCCGGCCCCCGGAACGGCTCCAGTTCCAGCCGGCACTGGCCCAGGTCCTTGACCGGGCGCACGGCCACGCAGAACGGTTCGAATTCTCCTTGCACGGCCGTACGCGTGACATGCAACTGGTCCGGATCGTCGGGTAGCGATTCCGGCACACTGTTGGGCGTAATGTCCTGTTCGATTCGCGCCGGCCACGCAACAAGTTGCTTCGCCCGCCAGGCGCTCGGGACTTCCATGGCGGCCGCCGGTGGGTCCAGACAGACTGCCTTGCCACGAAACTCGCTTATCATTTTCTGCTCTTGTTGCTGCAGCCACGCGGCGCCGGCCTTGTCACCGTCGCGCACGACGGTCAGGCCCGCGACTTTGCTGCCCCACGCGCGATCCGCTTCGAAGCGCAATGTCAATCCATCGTTGCCAACGGAGACCGCGAACTCGGCGGGACGGGCAAGCTCCGGCGCCATGTAAGTATCCCAAATATCAACCCCGACGGGTTCCGTGTTCTCAAAGCGGTACAACGCATGGGCGCTTCCATCGGTCCGTTCGTCTTTCCAGACTTCGCGCGCGTTGGCCAGGATGCGGCGCCAGCGCTGCTGCGCTTGCTCCCCACCCCAATAGCCGCTGTTTTCGAAGTACACTTTTACGTGATACGATCCCGACGGCATGTTGATATGAAAGTTGTATCCGCCCGCTTCACAAAAATCTTGCAGCAGTGCCGTCCCAAACGTTGTATCGCGAGCCGTCCCATTCCAGGGCGTGCCGCCGCGCGGGCCCCAGCCATAGCCACGTTCGGAGGAATACGCGGTCTTGTTCGAGACGGGCGTCCAGCCCAGCATCAATGACTGGTTGGGCGGCCCGAAATCAAATGCCCATATGTTCTTCGGCGTGTTCATCTTGACCAGACGCAGATTATCAATGATCACGTGTCCCGTCCCGCCGCGGCTTCCGAACCCGAAATCAAGTCGCACAGTGCTGTCCGGATCGATATTGCGTTTGATGTCGTTGTTACGACTGCCCGCTTCGCCCC
>CAZSOG010000820.1:0-3256 GCA_964607555.1 uncultured Pirellulaceae bacterium
CCTTGCCTCGGTCGTGCAGGTATAGAATGACGGGCTCGTCGGCTGCCATGGCCGGTGTGTCAATCTGGACGGCCGGTAACTGAATACCCGGCTCCGGGTGGAACACGATCGGCGTGAGTCGCAGGTCGCCCACGGTTCGACTCGGTCGAACGGCCGCATGCGGTATCGAGCCCTGTTCGGACAGCCCGAGGGCAGTCACCAATGCGTGCCGCACGTGTTCTTGGTGCGTCGTCAGCTGTTTCGCGTTGGTCACCGGTGGCCAGTCCGGCCGGTGCCGCCGCAGGTACTCCAACACCAGAGCGTGCGGCTGCTTGCTCGCCCGGTTCGCGTAGACGTTGCCGTTGGCGGTGCACCAGGTATCCCGCTCGGGCAATATGGAAAAATTCCCCTCGGTCGGATTGGATGAACCGCCGTCCAGCCACTTCAACATCCAGCCGTACGCGGCTTCGCGTTGTTGAAGGTTGTATCCGTGCGGGCCGTCGATCATTACGGTCTTGAATCGGTCCGCCGCGTCGTGCGCGACATAGGCTTTGTCAAGCCACCGGCTCAAGTCGCGCACGCCGGCCGGAGGGTTCAAGTTGTCTTGCGTCGTGGCATCGATGAGCAACGACTTGGGGACTTGGCAAAACAACGGGTCACCACGCGGGTCGATCCCCGCCGCGAACGCGCCGAAAAACACCTGCTCGTGATCGGTACCCAACCCCGCGCGCACTCGATACGACCACGTGTTCGGGTTGCATGCCGGCACGGCGACCGTGATCCGCGACTCGAATGGCAGAATGTACGTGGTCATCATGCCGCCTCCGGAGCAGCCCGTACAGGCGATCCGTTTCGCATCCACTTCCGGCCGGGACACCAGGTAGTCGACGGCGCGCATCGCGTCCCAGGCCATGAAGTTAAAGACGTGCGTACCGGCCAGGAACGCTTGCAAGCCGATGATCTGATGGGCGTTACCCGGCGGGTGGCCAAACTCCGCGTACTCGGCGATTTGGCGCTCGCCCTGGCCAATCGCATCAATCGTCAGCGCGACAAACCCAAGCCGTGCCTGTGCAATACTGCGGCGCTGGACCTTGTCGGTGGCCTTGCCGGCCGGGGAATGGCCGATCACGTTCAGCACGGCCGGTCGCGGACCGGAGAATCTTTTGGGCAGATACAGATTCGCGGTGACCAAAAACCCGGGCCGGCTTTCAAACACGACCTTCCGCATGCGAAAGTCCGGCCGTTCGACTTCGCCGGTGACGCGCGCGTGCAGTGGTGAACGCGGTGGAAACGGGCCGGTCCACGCGGCCATCAAACGCCGAACCCGCTCTGCGTGTCGATCCCAATCCGCCGCCGTGTGCAACGTCGACAGCAGCTTCGCCCGCCGCGCGAACTGCGCGTCGACCCGCGCCGTCAAGTATGCCGTCATCATGTTCGCCGCGGGCCGGTCCAACACGGTCAGATCGTGTGCGGTCAGCGATTGAGCGTCGGCCCGTGTTTGCCCGCCGCCAACCAGCAACAGCAGCAAGACCACGAAACCACATATCGGTTTGCACATGGTTCATTTCCTTCCAGGAGTCTGTTACAAAACTGCTTCGGCAGAGTGTTTATCCGCTTCCTCGACGGACGTGGACGTCCATCGTACATGTTTGAAACCAGGTTTGGCGAGTGCCTTTAATATTTTTGCGTTCCAGATATTCTCGCCAAATCTTCCTTCCGAATCCACGCCCGCGCGCCGACACTCGAAGAGAGGGCAAGAATATGCCATGGCGAGAATATAACAGGCTTTTTTTGCGATCGAGCGAATGATTCCGCACGACACGATAACGCCTTGCTCCACAAAAATGTGGCTGCATGATTGCGGAGCAAGGCGCGTAACCACCTGTTGTTTCCCAGCCAGATCGAGCACGCGCTACTTGCGCGATTCAGGCATGAGTTCGAGTCCCAGATAGGCGGCGATTTTCCCGGCGGTTTCCAGCGTGATACCTCGTTCACCATTCACGAACCGTTGCAGCACCGGGGCGGCGATCCCGCTTGCTTGTGCAATGCTGTACAGGGATTGCCCGGTTGCCGCGATCGCCGCCTGCAGCTGGCGCGTGAGGGGGCTGTCGCCGGCTCCTCGCCGCCATTCCAAATACTCTTCAACGCTCATCGGGCCAACATAGTGATCGGACGCCAATAACTCGGACCTGGACGGCCGCGAATCGAATTCAGCGCGCGCCGCGCGCAAACGATTGGCCTCATCAGCCGATACCGTGCTCTCTCGTCGAATGCGTTTCCCCATGGTACTGATCCCCCCACGTCTAAGGATCTGTTTCATAAGCCGTTACCGGATAGACAGTCAACGGACTCTCATCAATCAACTCGAAGACAACGGCGATGTATTTCCCGGTGCTTGTTTCACCAAAAGTAATGGGCCGGCCTGACGATTGACTGATGATGACCTGCCCGGCACTGTACAGGACATCTTCCACTTCTTCGATCGTGATCCCGTGTTCGGCGATGTGTTGCACATTTCCATCAGGATCATGATCAAGATCCCAGAATATCCGCGCGATTCGCATCCCGATCTTGCCCCTATCAAGTTGTCACGCAGCTGCGCTCGCATTCTGAACGGGCGGCGCACCCACGTGATGCAAAACCTCTGATTCCTGCATCTGTTTCTGGGCCAATTCAAGTCAATTATACCATTTGGTATCCAATGATCAACCATGACGCACTTCGGCACATTCGCACGGCTACGAAAACACCGCGTTAGATCTCACGAGCCATGAGACTCGTTTCCGATTCTCGTCGAACTTAAGCTGCGAAACAAATACATCCCGAAATCAGGTCCATACGACTCTTGTTTTCAGTGGTTCTTGCGAGCATGATTCGGTAACCTATTTTTGTTTACCCAATCCGCTTTCCGCGGGGACTCAGCTCGCGCTCCCAAACACTTCCACCTCGACGTAGTGGTTCGCGTCGTTGGCCGTGTTCCCACTGCTGTAGAGACGCACGTACCGGCCCTTGACACCTTTGGCATCGATCAGCTTGCCGTAGTGCGTTTCTATGTAGGCACGATCCCTGCCGATCCCCTTGCGCAACGAATTATCCTGATCGTTGTTGTAGATCGTGTGCACGTTCTTCGTGCACGCGGCGTCATCCGCGACCTGGATCAGCACATCGCGATAGCTTCGTGCCTCCGCGAAGAAATGCCACACGTAGACCGCATGGATTGTGCTCCGTTTCCCCAAGTCGATTTGCACCCACTGTTTCATCGGGCCGAGCTCGACAA
>CAZSOG010000821.1:0-3245 GCA_964607555.1 uncultured Pirellulaceae bacterium
CATGATGCTATCGCTATTTCAGTTCAACGTCGGGCTGCGGATTGGAGTTGACCCACTATGGATTGTCGCCTTACAGGCCGTCGGAGGGGCTGCGGGCAACATGATTTGCGTACATAATGTCGTTGCCGCATC
This sequence comes from uncultured Pirellulaceae bacterium, assembly GCA_964607555.1. Lineage (GTDB taxonomy): Bacteria > Planctomycetota > Planctomycetia > Pirellulales > Pirellulaceae > JAJSAJ01. Next base: position 133 of record CAZSOG010000821.1, read on the forward strand.
AGCGGTTGTCGGATTACTCGGCAAAGAAGGGTGGATTATTCGCAAGACGTTGATACCATTTGCATACTACGCGCTGCTGGCCGGCGGGATCGGCTATGGCATCGTGTGGTTTCCGCAAACGGGCATCATGAATGCGGGCACGCTCATCGTCGTGTGCGTGGTGAGTGGAGCGATTATGGTTCTGGCGCGCGAAACGGTGCGAATGCGTTCGCGCGGATCTTCTGGAAACTGAGTCATGACACGACCCGAAGCTCCTGGCCCCGACGGCAAAAGGACGGGCTTCCGGTTTACGTTGCGCGCCCTGATCGTCACCAGCACGGTGGCCGCACTGGTGCTCGCCGTCGTCGGCCATAGCCTGACACGTCTGCGGAGGCACGAAGCGCTTATTACGCGGGTCCAGCGGATCGGTGGACGGGTTGACTATGACGATCATTTCTTCGTCTGCCTTAGCCTCCATCAAGGCTACACGGCACATGAGGTCATCTGGCTGGTGCTAGGTTCGGATCCACTGACGCACGTGACGACCATCATGTTCGATGGCAAGGCGTCGCTGGGGGCAGCGGATCTTGCCTTGCTCGGTCGATTCCCCCGACTCGCCAACCTCTATCTTGCCGGACCCAACATGACCGACCAGTCCATGCCGACCATCGCGTCACTCGACAGCTTGCGCCGACTCGATTTATCCGACACGCGTGTTACGGCCGCGGGACTTGCCGAGCTCGGCACGGCCAAGCACTTGAGTTCGCTACGTCTCAGCGGAAGCAGAATAACCGACGGCACTCTGGTCAGCCTCCGGCTGCTGCCGCAACTGCGCGACCTGCGCCTCCTCCACACGCAGATCACGTCCGCCGGTCTGGCTTCGGTCGCGAAAACGACCCAACTGCAAACGCTGTGCGTGCGCGAGGCTCCCGCAGTGAACGACCGTGGTCTTGATCATATCGGGAACCTCGAACAACTTGAACAACTCGAACTCAGCGGCACGGCGGTTACGGACGACGGTGTCCGCAAGCTACAACACCTTGCAAAACTAAAGATGCTTGACCTGAGCGGGACGAAAATATCGAACGACGGTCTGACACTATTGCTCGCTCTGCCCAACTTGACCGATTTACGCGTTACCGCGACACACATCGATGACGTTGGTTTGTCGACTATCGGCCGCCTCAAGAACCTGCAGGCTCTTCGAGTGGGGAAAACGGCGATTACGAACACCGGGCTCAAGGGCCTCACCCCACTTCGCGACCTGCAGATGCTCGAATTATGGCCGACGGCGGTGACCGCGCCTGGGATGCAATATCTGGCCCAGTTTCACCATCTACTCTCCGTTTCGCTCGGTCCGCATTTCTCGTTCGGTGCGGCACGGGAGTTGAAACGCCGTTTGCCGGAATGCGAGATCACGCTTATTGGCCGCAACGGCGAAGTACTGGTTGCATTTCCCGGCGTCACGCCACCGTTTTCATGGACCCGGGGCGCCGCGGAGAACTAGCGGTTTGATACGTGTTTGCGCATGATTCCGCACGACCCGCGTCCGTAACTCAACCAAGTCCCCGCCCCCACCGAGCTTGACTCGGTGGAGCGCGTGATTCTGCACTACCCGCGTCCCTAGCGCGATGTTAAGTCTCGTAGCTACGTCTGGATCGCGTCCCCAAGACTTGACTCAAGTGCAACGAATGTCGGCCCACAAGGGGGCCCACTGTCCGGTCCGCGTCAGTAGTCCTCAATTGCCGGCGTTCGTACAAGCCCGTTGCGAGTTACACTTGGGCCGGAGTCGCGATTGCGCGGTAGAGTGTTATTAGTCGCACGGAGAATGCATGCCGTCGGGCATCGACCACGATCCGGCACTGTCCCGATCCGTATCGCACGAGATATTGGCAATAACCGCTAGAATCGTTGCCGTCGTTTTTTTCTCCGCCGGCTGCAAACGCGATGGAAACGCGGTTGGAGACGTCCTGTGGGGTCGCCGGCCGGAGCCTCGACCGTACGCCGGGCCGTTTGGGCCGTTGGAAGCGACCGGCACGAGTGCACCGGAAACAACGAACACCGCGAGTTCCCCGAGAAAACGGCCAGAGACGACTCGATGATGGTTACGATGCCATTACCGCACATTTTCGTGACGCGGTTCCGTGATGCGCGGTGGCGTGCTGGCTTGCTGTGCGGCGTGACGATCGCGGTCAGCCTGCTCCATGCGAGCATGGCCCTTGATCGAGGCTGGGTCCCGCATGACACGGGCCAGCTCGGGCAGACGGCCGAGCGTGTATTGCACGGCCAGATGCAGCACCGCGATTTCGACGAGCCGTACACGGGTGGGTTAGGATGCCTCAACGCGCTGGCGATGGAGTTGTTTGGCGTTCGCGCGGAATCGATGCGTTGGATGCTCCTTGTCTATTTCGCGCTCTTCCTCGGCGCGGTGTATTGGATCGCGCTGCGTATGGCGCCTCCGGGGGTTGCGGCACTTACGACCATACTGTGCGCGGCGCTGAGCGTCCCGATTTATCCGGAAGGGCTGCCTTCGTGGTACAATCTATTCTTCGCCGGGTTTATTATCGTCGCGCTCCAAATGCATCTCGAGACGGGGCGTCGCCGGTGGCTGTTCTGGGCCGGATGCTGCGCCGGTAGCGCGCTGCTGATGAAGGTCACGGGAATCTATCTGGTGGCGGCCAGTTTGCTTTACATCGCGTATCACGAGCAATCGCAAACCCATGCGCTGAGCGGTCAACGTACGCGCGTGTTTTCCATCGGCATGACCGTGCTATATGTGGTATTCGCGTTGTTGAGCTGCGCGTTCGCACGCGGTTCACGTCCGCTGAGCGGAATCGTGCATTTTTCTTTGCCGGCAAGCGGGTTCGCCGCGTACCTGGGCTGGTCGGAGTGGCGGCGAGGCGGCGGGCGATTGGGGGTGCGGGCACGCGCAATCGGCGCGTTGCTCGTGCCGTTCTTGCTCGGTATCGCCTGTTTGCTGATCCCGTTCCTGGTCCCCTATGCGTTCACGCACTCACTCGCGTGGCTCTATCGCGGGCTGTTCGTTCTGCCCGCGGCGCGCGTGCGTGCCGCGGCATTACCCCCACCGGCCCTGGCGTGGATGCTGTTTTCCCTGCCGGCCGCCGCCGTGCTGG